>CALCTI010000119.1 GCA_937894105.1 uncultured cyanobacterium | reverse complement strand
ACCGGCGTCTATTAGGGTTTGTCCCAGATCAAGCTGGAGATATTGGTCCAGGTATGGCTCGGTGCTTTTCAGCAGGGTAAACACAAACGGGGGAATGGTTTGGAAGGTGTGACACTGGGGATTCATATCCATAAAGGCAAAGGTGCCGCCGGGTTTTAACAGTCGCCGCGCCTCTAGAATGGTGGCGATCGCAGCCCGCTGAGGCAGTTCGTGAAACATCAGGGACGTGGCTACCAAATCAAAAGAGCCATCCGCCAGTGGGACCTTTTCCGCGGCCCCATGGACCCAAAGAGGCTCGCACTTGTGGCGATTCATGGGGGAGTGGGTCGTATTGTAGCGAGCCACCGCCAGGAAGTATGGGGACAGATCAACGCCCGTTAACTGGGCGTTAGGGAAGGTGTCCTGCAAGGCAAAGGTGCTCATGCCCACCCCGCAGCCCAGGTCGGCGATCGCCCGAGGAGGATCCAGATGGGGATTGTTGCTAAAGTAACTCTTCACCAGGTCGGTAAAACTTTGACGCATGCGAGCATCGCCGTTCCGCTGGGGTTCGTCCCAAATTTTCGCATGGACCGCATAAGCCGCCACCTCCACCTCCGTCGCCGGCGACCAGCCTAAATTCCCCTCGTCGTAGGCGTGAAAACTGTTGAGATAATAATCGGGGTAGGCTAACTCTGGATTTTCCACCGCCGCCAGGTCTTCGCTCCAGTCACGATCCTGAAGCTTTTTCGCCTGAAGTCGCCAGGGAATTCCCAACGCCTCCGCTCGTTTAATAATTCGGCGGCGCGCTTGGTGCTTCGCAAAACTGGCGATCAGCTTAATGCCTAGCAGGGCGTTAACAGCTCGAGAGGCAAAATCAACGGAAGACTTAGAAAATCCAGTTGCTGTGGCGGTCATAAAAGATTTTACTAAACTCAACTAAGGCAATTCGGCGAAGGCAATTTGGGGACAGCAAAGATAGCTAAGGGATTGTTGGTAAGCATTAGGTTGAACCTAGGCTTGCTGAAGCACCACTAGAGTTTAGTGGAGTTCATCAGGGTTTTTGAGTTTGTACAAAAACAGTAAGAATTCGTCAACTTGCGGCAGAGTATTCAGTCAACAAAAAGACTCAGGATAGAACAAAATTTAAAACAGCATTTAAGATAGATTCAACGGAGGCGAAGACAAAATAGATAAGTATTAGATAGCTCTAAGAGCTAGTTTATAAAGTAAATCTAAATCCCTGCGTAGTACAGGATGGCTATG
>CALCTI010000118.1 GCA_937894105.1 uncultured cyanobacterium | reverse complement strand
GGGAATTGTCCCTAGATCATCACTTTTTGAAGGAGAAATCCAAGGAGTTGCTGGATATTATTCTGTGTAAGGCTAGACAAATTCTTGAATCAACATTTATAGATCTATTTGTAGTTTCCCCTAATAAAAAGACCCTGCGAGTCAGTTCTTCTAAATCTCAGAGTGGAGTAAACTTACCCACCGTTGACGTAGATATATCTAAAGGAGCCCCAGGGCTTGCGATAGTTACTAAGGGTGCAGTAATTGCTAATGCTCCCGTTCAAGGGGCATATTTTGATCCTCAACATGATGTGTTTGTCGATACCTTTTCTTGTTCAGATGTGGAACTACAAAATATTTTAGCCGTTCCAATTCTAAGCACTGAGATGGGGGAAGTTTTAGCAGTAATTCAGTTCGTGAATCGATTAAATGGAGGTGATTTCTCTGAGGATGACCGAGATAGAGTTATTGTCTTGATTCGAGTTCTAGGTGGGGTTTTGGAAGATAGTGTGGAGCTGATTGGGATGGGATTTTTTGGGAGACTGTGGAGAGAGTCGCAGAATTTTTAGAGAGTAGCGAAGAGCTAGGGGTAGTGCTGCGATGGACATTGTCAAATTAACTGAAGTGGCTGATGTCGTAATTCAGACTTTTCAAATATCCACTTAAGTAGTTAGGCTGGGAACTTACAAGTAGAGCAAATATAAAACGCAAATGAAATTTAGTATTGTGACTATTTCTGCTTTACCTTGGCGCACGGGCACGAGTATCAATCCATTACTTCGGGCGGCATACCTTTCAAAAGAGCACAAGGTAGAGTTGGTTTTGCCAGAATGTAAAAATATCCCGAAAACTAGTCAATTCAAATTTGCAGAAAAAGAAGATATAAGACAAAAGTCTTTTAGCTATTTAGATCAAGCACTACCAATAAATAAATGGAATCGAAAAAATATCACTATAAATTTTTATGAGGGTATTTATAAGTCTTTCTGTGATTCTATTTACCCTAAAAAAAGTATTTTAGATTATCCATTTCAAGGCGATATTTTAATTATTCAAGATCCACTTCAGTTATTCCTTCAACCAAGTTTTCTTCCAGATTTTAAAACATTATTTCTCAGTTATCCGATGAAAAGGCAATATGGGTTAGTTATTGGCATTATTGAGACAAACCATTTTTACTTTATTCCTGAAATTACGCGAAATTCATTAGAAGCTTGGTTGTGGAAGACGGTACTAAAATTGTTGGGCAATTTTTTCTTGAGCCAACAGTGTGACGCCATTATTGCTGTCTCTAGTACTTTCCCTCGATTACATAAAAATTTCATTATTGAAAATGTGAATGGTGTCCACGATAAATTTTTCTACGACAACTCTTTGACTTCTGAAAAGAAAGGTTTGTATTACATTGGAAAACTAACTCACCTTAAAAATGTCGACAAACTGCTAGAATTCGCAGTAAGGTTCAAACTAAAAATCGATTTTTTTGGTGGGATTTTAGATGTTCCAAGAGAATTGCCGAAAAAATTAAGAGAAAGCTATGATCAAAGAATGTCTTTATGTAGAGAATGGCTAAGGACTGATCATATTAACTATAAATCTCAAGCTTTCGCTCCAGAAGAAAAACTGCTTTCATATTCAACATTCATTAATTTTTCTGAATCAGAAGGTCTTTGTACAACTACAGCCGAAGCCCTTGCAATGGGTAAGTTTGTTATTATTCCAGATCATCCATCTAATGACTTTTTTAAGTCCTTTAAGAATGCACTTATTTTTACAAAATACAGCGAAGTAATTGGTCTAATTCATCAAATTAATGATTCTCAACCAGTCTATGATAGTACGACGAAACAATTAAGTTGGTCTAATGCAAACAAAAGGCTCATGAACATTATTCAGTATCAAAGGCAGTCTAAAAATGGTTCTATCGCAAAAACTTCAAGGCAGACAGACATTCTCTGAAATCAACTTAACTTAGTGGTAGTGCTGCGATGTAATGGTCAGAGTGTGAGGGAAAGGTTGTAGGGCTCTGTCGCAGCTACCCTTCAATTGCCCCTAATAAAAAGGGTTCTGTCGCAAAAAGCAAGGAGGGATAATGTGGGAGTCAGCGCCGTAGTCTCCCATCTCCAGCTCATGGACCATTCAGCCCCGTTTAAATGGAAGTATTTTCAAGATGCCATCATTTTGCTTAACGTACGTTGGTACTGCCGCTACTCCCTGAGTTATCGGGATTTGGAAGAGATGATGGCGGAGCGCGGACTCGGTGTGGACCACAGCACCATCCATCGCTGGGTGCTGCAATATGCCCCAGAACTCAACAAACGATGCCGTCGTCATCTGCGTCCCACTGGCGAGTCATGGAAAGTGGATGAAACCTACGTGAAAGTGAAAGGGCTGTGGAAGGCATTGTCAAATTAACCTGCGATTTTCTAGATGAGGCACTGATATCCTGCTCACTCCTTGAAAAACTATTTCTATGCAACAGAGGCTAGCTGCGTTAGCTCACGCCAGTCTGTAAATCGCTGGCTCATCGTTGCTCGATAATCGCTCGCAGAGTGTTGATGTTGATGGGGATGAAAGTAACCTCGTATCGGCTCAAAGGCAGACAGGAATCGTTGGGCTCCTCCTGGAGATTTAAAGCGACCCATTCGCCTCTCTCGCGTTCTAGTGGGGCGATGGGAGTTCTCCGCTCGATTGTTCAACCCCCGGTGCTGTCGGTGTTCAACAGTGGGTATCAACTCCTTCTTCGCTGCACCGTAGCTCCTCAGCTTGTCGGTAACGATCACCCGAGGGGCACTGCCAGTACCCTTGAGCAGTTTGCGAAAGAACTTCTTCGCCGCTCCCTTGTTGCGACGGCGTTGCATGAGGATATCAATCACCTGACCCTGAGCACCCACCGCTCGCCACAGGTAAAACTGCTCGCCCTTGATGGTGACCACTACTTCGTCTAGATGCCACTTATCCACAGGGGCTCGGCGACGTTTACGGATCTGGTTAGCGTAATCCTGAGCAAACTTCTGGCACCAGTTACGGACCGTTTCGTAGGTCACCTCAATACCGCGATAGAGCATCATCTTTTCGATATCGCGGTAGCTCAGGGGAAAGCTGTAGTAGAGCCACACACAATGGCGAATGATATCGATGGGAAACCGGTGTCGCTTGTGGTGAGTGCCCATGACCTTGCCTCCTTACTCTCAGCTAGAGTCTATCACCTCAGTTAATTTGACAATGCCCCGTGAGCTTCCGGATAAATAAATCTTAGAAACTAGGGGAAAGCGAGACTCATGTACCCTAACCCAGTGAGTCTCCCGCCAAAATTGACCGTGATAAATCTGAATGCAAAGACCATGACGGAGCTTAATTTCTCGAACGCTCCCTGTGCCAAGCTGCTGAGGTAAGTAGTCTTGATGCCCTAAATCCATCGGACGCTGGATCAGCTCGCCCTGCTGCTGAGCGCGCAATTTCATGTCTTGAAAAATGTTGTCCGTTAGTTTAAGTATCATTCCTAAGTGGAGCCAAGCATTTTACAAATAGGATTAATTCCTATTAGGGTAATTGATCACTGTCTATCCAGGAAACTTCGATTACGTAAGTATTAACTTGGAAAGCTAATCTGATGTGAACGCTGACGATCAAACACCTAGGCTGTTGAGTTGCGTTTAAAGGCTAGGGTGAGGCCATCCGCGATCGCCAGTATGCTCAGCTTAATGCGGTCATCTTGATAAAGTGCCTGATTGAAATGGCTTAGGGCGATCGCGTCAGGATCAGTTTCCTTCGGATCAGCAACAGCCCCTCCCCACAGCACGTTATCGATCGCAATTAACCCTCCCGGTCGGATCAGCTCAAAACATTTTGCATAGTAGTGAGAATAATTGCCCTTATCAGCGTCAATAAAGGCAAAGTCGAAAGTGCCTGCCTGTCCCATTATTAGTAAATCATCGAGAGTCTCGAGGGCTGGGGCGATACGCATATCAATTTTGTCTGCCATGCCAGCCGATCGCCAGTGAGGCAAAGCAAAATGTCGACACTCTGGATAGATATCGCAGGTGATTAGGGTGCCGTCAGCAGGCAGAGCAAGGGCCATCCAGAGCGCACTATAGCCAGTAAAAGTACCAATTTCCAGGACTTTTTTTGCTCCCATAAGCTGAATCAGAAGTGCCATAAATTGCCCTTGGTCAGGAGCAATTTGCATATCGCCGTAGGGGAGTTGGTCCGTGGCTTTGCGCAGTTGGGTTAGGGGTTCAGGCTCACGCAAGGAGACAGAGAGCAGGTAGTCATAAATTAATGGGCTAAGGTTGCCCGTTTTGTCAGACACAGTAATGTTCTCCTGAAGTAAACGCGTTGAAGGGTAAGTGCCGACAAACGTCGGAACCCTGATAAACAGTCGAGGGTGCCAAGTCACCTTGGCGCGCCCTACAAACTGAAAGATTGAAAGCCTGAAATATCGAAATATTGTTGCTTAGCTGGGATTAATCAGCTGCTTTTTCAACTCATCCAGATAAAGCCTTGTGCCGATCGCCCCCGGCAGCCCTAGGCAAAGATAGGCAGGAATGAAGTAAACTCTCCCGGCACGGCTGGCATTGAGGGATTGCGCGATCACATTTTCGGACCATGCTTGTTTAAGCTTGCTGACTTGATGACGATCAAACGTCGTCATATTTGCTAAACCAGAGATGTCCCAGTTGTATCCGAGAAGAATAATTGAGTCGGCAGTATTGAGTTGTGGGAGCGTCTCTTGGGAAAGCATCGCTGGGGCACCGTTGGCATCGGGTTCCTTGAACCCCTTGGGATATGCGAAATTGAACCCCAAATCTTTCACCAGAGACTCGCAGAGACTTTCGTTGTGGCTCATGATCCGAAAAGACTGGGTTGATTCTGCGGCCAGCACCAATATGTTGGGATGGTTAGCGGTTGCTATCGCAAAGTTTTTCTTAGCGCTTTTGATACGCTCCTCAGTTTCAGCCATCAACTGTTCAGCTCGTTCGGTTCGATTTAATGCTTTCGCGATCGCTTGTAAATGGGTTGTTCCATCGACAATGTCAAAGCTAAGGGTCGGCGCGATCGCGGCGAGTTGTTCATATTGACTTTTTTGAGAATTGGGAGCCAGAATTAAATCGGGCTTCACTCTGAGAATCGCTTCGATATTGGGTTGATACGCCAGCCCTACATTGACCGGCTGTGTGGTGATTTGAGTTCCTAAGTAGGGAATTTGTTGACTGGGATTGTCATAATCTCCTTGATGGAACGCGATGTGATCGCCAAATCCCGCCGGTTGCTCTCCTAGGGCGATGACCTGCTCTAGCAGATAGGGGCCGAGAACAACAACCTTGCGCGGTTGTCCGCAAATTTCCGTGGTGCCTTGCTCGTGCCGAATAGTACGGCAGTCCTGAGCGCGATCAGGTGCGATCGCAGCCTCTCGGGGCGTTGAGGTTCGACCTTGACAGGCTCCAAGCCCCCAGAGAATGGAGAATAACAGTGCAAATTTTTGGATAATGACCAAGCCTTCTGGACCTCCAATAACGGGTTTGAGCAGACCTTACGCCATTGACCGGAACTCAGCGCACC
>CALCTI010000117.1 GCA_937894105.1 uncultured cyanobacterium | reverse complement strand
ATCGTGAAAAAAATCCAGCACCGGCAGCAAGTCGATCAGAAGGCGCAAAATATGCTGCTCATAAAAGGGACCGATACGGTGAAATTCCTGAAGCAAGTTGGGACCGGCAATAAATTCCTGCACCAAATACAGGCGTCCATTGTCTTCGAAATAGGCCAGCAAACTGGGGATTTGGGGATGTTCCCCCAGGTCCCGCAGGCGAATCGCCTCTTGGCTGAACAGGCGAATGGATTTTTTTAGGGCAGCGCGGGTTTTAACCCGAGGGGAAAATTGCTTGATCACGCAGGGGGTGTCCAGGCGATCACGATCCACTGCCAAATAGGTACGCCCAAAGCCACCCCGCCCCAAAGGTCGCACCGCTCGGTAATGCCCACGCAACATCAACGTTTCCCCACAGCTACGACAGGCTTTGTCAGCTTTGTCGTTTTTGGGGCTTTCGCAACGGGGATTGAGACAGTGGCTCATGGGCTTAGAACGGGACAGCGCCGGATGAGACGGATTAATGAAACCGTAGGCGATCGCCCCAGACCTGATCATTCTGGGCTTACTGCGTAATCTTACGGTGAAATCCCAGTGCAAGCACCAACTTTCAGCGCCCATATCAAACTTACCAATAATTCTTCCTTACCCTAATTTTACCCGCTTACCTTTGCCCCCGCTGCTAAGTGCAATTTTACGGGGTGTACGTTTATTTACTTCACCTATTGGCTTAATTCTATGGGCTCAATTTATTTACTTCGCCAATTACGTCATATCTATTTGCTTCTCCATAACGATTTTTTGGGCAGCAGCTTTTTCGGCAACAACTTTGTCAGCAACAGCATCCGTGCCTATCGACTCGGTTGCCATTGAGGCGGATGCTGCCCGCTCGCGAATTAAACGCTGAACCGCAGACAGGGCAGGATTATACTCAGGACCGCGACGGTTGGGATTGGCCAAATAGGCTTGCTGCTCCTGGGCGATCGCCCGCACATCCTGGCGCACCAGCCCTTCCAACATGCCCTTCGCCGCATTAAACAAGCGATTTTTTACCCAGCGACGGAACGGCACCGGCAACTTATGCAACCGCCAAAACGCATTTAAAGAGGTGAAATGAATCAAATACGCTTTCGTACGCTGGGGACCCACCGGGCAAAACAGGCAATAAATCACAAAATCATCCCCCAAAGTGGAATGCCAGTGGGGATAACGATAGCTCACGTGCAGGGGCTCCGGATGCAGCTTGCGGGTGGAAGGCATAAAAAGCTGAATCACAGACCAAATCTTATCGATGCGATAGTAACTTTCCGCAGCATACTCCGCAGTTACGTTCCCCCCTTCGGTGACTAAATTTTCTAACCGAGGATTAGCCCACGCCTGATAATCATCGTGAAGGTGCCCGTGGTACATATCCATCAGGTTTTCAATCAAAAAGGA
>CALCTI010000116.1 GCA_937894105.1 uncultured cyanobacterium | reverse complement strand
CGCGAATATGTGGCCTATGTCAATCGGGAGCGGCAGCCCCTCCACGAGGAAATTATTGACGTAAAGGGAGAAAAAGACGGCGTTCAGGTGGAAGTGGCGCTGCAGTGGTGTATTGATGCCTATTCCGACAGCCTGTTTGGTTTCGCCAATAATATTCGCACCGTGGACGGGGGCACCCACCTGGAAGGACTGAAAACGGTGTTGACCCGCACCATGAATTCTATTGCTCGCAAGCGCAACAAGTTAAAAGATAGTGACTCGAATTTGGGCGGCGAGAATATTCGCGAGGGGCTGACGGCGATTATTTCCGTTAAGGTGCCGGAGCCGGAGTTTGAGGGACAAACCAAGACCAAGTTGGGGAACACCGAGGTGCGGGGGATTGTGGATTCCCTGGTGGGTGAGGTGTTTTCGGAGTATTTGGAGTTTCGTCCGGGGGTTGTCGATTCTATTTTAGAAAAGGCGATCCAGGCATTTAATGCGGCGGAAGCGGCACGGCGGGCGCGGGAACTGGTGCGACGTAAGTCGGTTTTGGAATCTTCGCCGTTGCCCGGTAAGTTGGCTGATTGCAGTTCCAAGGATCCTGGCGAGTCGGAGATTTTTCTGGTGGAGGGAGACAGTGCGGGGGGCAGCGCTAAGCAAGGGCGCGATCGCCGGTTCCAAGCTATCCTTCCCCTGCGAGGCAAAATTCTCAATATTGAAAAAACCGACGACGCCAAAATTTATAAAAACAATGAGGTGCAATCCCTTATTTCCGCTTTGGGATTGGGTATTAAAGGGGAGGAGTTTGACTCGTCCGGCTTGCGCTACCACCGCATTGTGGTGATGACTGACGCGGATGTGGACGGTGCCCATATTCGCACCCTGTTGCTGACTTTCTTCTATCGCTACCAGCGGGAATTAATTGAGCAGGGCTTTGTGTATATTGCCTGTCCGCCCCTGTATAAGGTGGAGCGAGGGCGCAACCATTCCTATTGCTATAACGAGCGGCAGCTGCAGGAGGTGCTTCATGGTTTTCCCGCCAATGCCAATTACAATATTCAGCGCTTTAAGGGTTTGGGTGAGATGATGCCCAAGCAGCTTTGGGATACGACGATGAATCCGGAAAGTCGCACCATGAAGCGGGTGGAAATTGATGATGCGGCTGAGGCAGACCGGATTTTCACCATTTTGATGGGCGATCGCGTGGCACCGCGTCGAGAATTTATCGAAACGTACGGTCCCCAGCTCAACATGACCGAACTGGATATTTAAAGGGGCTCCCTGGCGGTAACAACAGTGCCAGAATCTGGATTGGCGGCGTGAAATCCGCTCTGGGCATGGGACTGCCTGGGTAGAGGACCGATGATTTACAGTCGGTTACCTGGGGCTGAGGTTAGGAGCGTCAGTTTTTAAAATGGTGTCAAGAAGTCCAAAGCCAAGACGACAGACGACAGACGACAGACGGTAAACGAAGACCAAAGAATTTCTATGAACTTTTCCCCCGCCTCTCTTTATGCCTGGTATCGCCGCACTATCCGCCATCCCAAGTGGCGCTGGTGGATTGTCATCGGCACCCTTGCTTACCTGGTGATGCCCTTCGATATTTCACCGGATATGTTTCCCATAGTGGGGCGTTGTTGCATTGATAGTGGGTGCACTCTGTATGGTTAAGCGACTTTGTTAA
>CALCTI010000115.1 GCA_937894105.1 uncultured cyanobacterium | reverse complement strand
GCGAACGGAGTCCCAGCAAAAAGTGCCGATCGCCACCAAAAACATCACCGCTACCATCGCAGCCATGGGAATTTGTTTTTCCCAAGTTCCCATCACCATCAGGAAAAACAGCAACAGCACACCGGCACTAAACGTGGATAGGCGCTGTCGACCGCCAGATTTAATATTGATAACCGATTGACCAATCATGGCGCACCCAGCCATACCACCGAAACAGCCGGTGATGACGTTAGCAATACCCTGAGCAAAAGTTTCTTGGTTTTTGTTGCTGGAGGTGTCCGTCAGTTCGTCCACCACATTGGCGGTCAGGAAGGAGTCCACCAACCCCACCACTGACAGGGCGAGGGCAACGGGAAAGATGATTTCTAAGGTGCCTAGGTCGAAGGACAATTGGGGTAAGCCGAAGCTGGGCAGGGTGGCGGGGATGCTACCTTCGTCGCCCACGGTGGGCACGTTGATGCCGGTGACCATGGAGAAGACAGTGACCGCAGCGATCGCCACCAACGGCGACGGAATCAAAGTGGTTAACCGGGGCAGGAGGTAAATAATAGCTAGAGCCACAGCCACCATGGCGTACACCACAATGCTTGCCCCTTCCCCCTGGAGCTGGGGTAGCTGGGCTCGGAAAATAATGATCGCCAGGGCATTAATAAAGCCCACCATCACGGCGCGGGGAATAAAGCGCACCTGGTTGCCCACTTTGATAATGCCGAAAAAGATTTGGAGGAGCCCCGCCAGAATTGTTGCCCCTAAGATGTACTGCAAGCCTTCGGTGGGGCCATAAGCGCCCACCAGGTCCTTAACCAGGATGGCCATGGCTCCAGTGGCGGCAGAGATCATACCGGTGCGTCCTCCCAAAATTGCCACGGTGATAGCCATGGTGAACGAGGCATACAGACCCACCTTGGGATCCACCCCGGCCATAATGGAAAAGGCGATCGCCTCGGGGATTAGCGCCAAGGCAACGACGGCACCGGCGAGCAGGTCACCGCGGACGTTAGAAAACCAGGCTTTGGGGTCCAGAATATTGTTGGGAAGGCTGAGAGAGGGCTTGGGAATGGGCAGGTTGCGAGATGAAGCGTGTTGCATGAGTGGCGCAGCGGCAGAAGTGGATAGTAAAAGGGTCTCTAGGTCTGTAACATTGCGCTAAAACTTAACAAATGTCAAAGAAGTTTTCTTGATATGAGCAAGAATTTATAGATATGTTTCGCGATCGCGAGCAATAAATCGGTTCCGTTAGGAGGGTCCATGCCGTCGGGAAACACCCACGACCGAATTACAGCCTGGGGGATGCCGGTGGTGGCAGCGATAACCTTGGGGGCATTTCGCGATCCGGCGACGACCTTGGCGGTTACCGGTGGGTTTGCGGTGGGAGGTTTTTTCCTTAGCCCCGATTTAGATATCCATTCAGTGCCTTACAAACGCTGGGGACCATTTCGCTGGATTTGGCTGCCCTATCGCAATATGTTTCGCCATCGATCGCCCTGGACCCACGGGGTTTTGATCGGGAGCACGGTGCGGGTGCTGTATTTGATGATGTGGGTGGGGGTGGCAGTGGGCGTTGCCGGGGCGGCGGCAGCACTGTTGGCGGGCGGCGGCGGCGACGGGGCAGGGCAGGAGGCGATCGCCGCCGTAACCACTTTATTGCGCTGGCTAGGGACACAACCGCTGCTGTGGGCGATCGCTGCTGGGCTGGAGCTGGGATCCTTGAGCCACGTTACGGCGGACTATTTATTTTCAAAGGTACGTCGCCGGAAAGCAAAGAAAACAAAAAAGCCTGCCAGGCGTCGAGGGCAACGATCCCAATGGTCCTACTACGCCAATCACAGTCCCAAATTGCGATCCAAAAAGACCTATCGCCGCCGGTCAAAGTCCCATTCATTGAAGCCTCGATCAAAAATGGCTCGACACAGGCGATATTTTTGAAACAGTCGCACTTAGTCGCACTTGTTTAGTCGCATTTATAAAGTCGCACTTAATAGTTCCATGCAAAACGGTTCTTCCCTGGTTGATGTCCCATGGCTTCAGGCGCATTTATTTGAGGGGCATACCCTTCAGGAACATTCAGAAGAGTCCAACCTGGTGGTGGTGGACACTCGGTTTTCCCTGGCGACTCCCCAGCAGGGGCGGCAGCAGTATGACGCTGGGCATATTCCCACAGCCATTTATTTGGATTTAGATCAGGATTTATCGGGACCGGTTCAAACCCATGGGGGTCGCCACCCATTGCCAAGCTGGGATGTATTCATCGCCAAGCTCAGTCAAATTGGCATCCAGTCCAATCCCCCCACCCAAGTGGTGATCTATGACAATTCGCGGTTTGCCTTTGCGGCGCGCCTATGGTGGATGCTGCGATATTTGGGGCATACCCAGGTGGCAATTTTGGACGGTGGCATCAAGGCTTGGGAAAGGGCGGGGTTGCCTTTGGAAACTGAGGAGCCTGATAGTCATCAGCCCGGCGAGTTTATTCCAGCTCCCCAACCCCACTGGATTGTAGATATTGACACGGTGAGGCAGCGTCAGAATTTACCGGGAACGGTCCTCATTGATTCGCGATCGCCCGAACGGTATCGGGGCGAAGTGGAACCCATTGACCCAGTGGCGGGAAGCATTCCGGGAGCCACTAACGCCTTTTGGCAGCAGACCACCACGGAGGGCGGTTACTTAAAAGACAGGAGCGTCTTGGCTAAGCAATGGCAAAGTCTTAATCCCGATAACGAGGTGGTTTTCTACTGTGGCTCTGGGGTCACCGCCTGCGTCAATTTATTTTCACTGGTCACGATGGGTCACCGGATGTATCAGCTCTATCCCGGTGGCTGGAGTGACTGGTGTTCCTATTAGCCTGATATTTTAACTAGCCTGGTCTGTCTATTGGCAACGGGCATTAAAAATAGTCGTACACCTGGGCGCGGGGATCGGGGGCGATCGCCAGCCACAGGGGAAATTGCAGCAATGAC
The DNA here is from genome assembly GCA_937894105.1 of uncultured cyanobacterium. Taxonomy (GTDB): domain Bacteria; phylum Cyanobacteriota; class Cyanobacteriia; order CACIAM-69d; family CACIAM-69d; genus CALGDE01. The sequence continues at coordinate 2,364 of CALCTI010000115.1, read as the reverse complement.
AAACTCACCTTCCCTTCCGACTCATCGATGATAATAAACGGCAAATCCCCAGCTCGGCGGGTGCGATCGGCGGTTTGGGCCAGGGCATCAGCGGAGTCGAATAGGGTAACGCCGCGATCAGGACCGAAGTCACCACGGGCAATGCCTAAACAATCCTGTAAGCCCCGCCGCCATTCTCCCAGGCGTTCCGGACTGTCAATCAATACGAGCACGTGCAGGCGATCGCCATAGAGCGCCCGCGTCACCGAAACCGTTGCTGATACCACCAAAATATTTTGCAGCCGACTGCCCAGGGATTGGATGGCTCCGCGCCCTCCCTGTTCATCAAACCAATTGGCCACCCGATCCCGATGGATATTTTCAAAGGTGCGTCGCAGCCGCCACGGAGGTCCGTAATAGTCGGGACGCATTTGATAGCGCTCCAAAATTTTACGGATGCGCTGCATTTCATCCTCAAAGCGCCCGCGAGCGAATTGAGGATTAACGGGTCCCTGGGACTCGCGCGGGGAATCCGCCTGGGCTGGTTGGGGAGGCGCAGGCTTAACCAGTTCCAAATCTTCCGCCGCCGCCGTTAAGTCCTGAAGGCTGCTCATCAAAAAATCCTTAAATCCTTGCACCCGCGCCGCTACTCGCTGGGAGGATCCGGCAAAGGTGGTGCGCATTTCTTCGCGCAACCGCTCCCGCCGCATTTCTAGCTTGTCGATGCTGGCTCGCAACCGCGATCGCCGTTCTTCCAGCTCCATGGTGCCCGCCTGAATGGCCCGCACCATGGAATCCTGAGCCGCGTACACATCCTGTTGCAGGCGATCGCGCTCTTGTTGTAATCGCCGAATATCCAACGCCAGCAACCCTTCCACAGACTTTGGTAAAGGTTCCGGCGTGGGTTCCGACTCCGTTAGTTCTGACTCGGTAGGTTCTGACTCGGTAGGTTCTGGTTCTGTGGGCGCTGGTTCTGTGGGCGCTGGGGCGATCACCGCTGTCTCCCCGTCCCCCCGTTGCCCGTTCTCTTGCCGATTATCTGAAATGTCGTTGGGCGCGGCGTTACCCATTTCACTTTTCGCGCTCTCCGTGTCATGGTCTGGAGTCGGAGGTAGGGGCATTTCTGCGTCCACAACGGACTGTACCGCCGGTAAGGGCGACGACTGTTCGCGATGTTGTTCGCGATTGGGGGGAGTGTCAGGCTGGTCCCAAAGGTCGGTAGGTTTTGCGTCAGCGTTTCCGCCATTGCTAATGTCGCCGTTGGGATACTCAGAATTCATCGCTTACGTTTCGTAAATAACTTTCGCTAACACCAGTTCACCACAAAGCCCCTTAATAAGGGGGGGGAGGGGTATCTTTTAGGGGACTTTTACAGAGGGATCTTCCATCGTGCGGACGGGGCTCAAAGTCTCAAAAAAGCTAAATTTACTGGAGATCCCCCCAGTCCCTTATTAAGGGGAGAGGTTTGTTATTTTTAATCCTCTGGGTGCTGGGTTGGCAACTGGTGTACGGCTAGGCACTGGCGCAGGGCAGTGGGATTGTACAGGATTGGGATGAAATGAATGCTGTTAACTTCCTTGAAGTAAAACAAAATCGGCACCGGGCTCCAGAAAATTTCCCAGTTTTCCCATTCGGCATAGGGAAAGGAGCGGATGGGCTTTTCCCCGGTGTATACGTCCAAAGCGGTTGAGGTAAAAATTAGGCGAATTCTTGACGCTTGAACTGCCAGGAAAAGGCCAAAGGCTCCCACCACCAGTCCCACCCACAGGTTTAGGAACAGTCCGATGGGGGCAGCGATCGCCACAATAGCCACCGGCAGCAAATAGTTTGACTCAAGCTCCACCGTTTCCGTAGCGCTAAAAGGAGCCGCCGCCGTCAAAGTTTCAAAGGACTTGGCTTCAGAAGGCTTAGCTTCAGAGGGCTTGGCTTCAGCAGACTTATCCTCAGATTGGGTCGGCGACTCGGTGGGATTTGGGGCGGTCATAGGTGATAAATCCAGATTGGGAAAGCAGCAGTTATTAAAACAGCATTAAGAAACAGAATAGCGCACCGAAATTTCCGCCGCTGCTGTGGTGTTATTTGGCTTCAGTCCCGTTGCCATGGACTCTTGTAACGATAGGCTTGGTTCGACTACCTATAGTCACTCGCCCTTCATCGGGAATACTTCAATGGGCACTGAGGACTTCGGTCAAGCTCAGCAACTCCCTGTTGTTGGAAAAGCATTGGTGAATTTATTGGTGAACTTATTGGTGAATTTAATAGGGCGTGTCATCAATTAATCTCCAGAAGCCTTATGCCGTGGGGAGTACGCGCCCTTTAAAAACAAACAGGGCTAGGGGCTGAAACCCTTACGGCTCTTGACTTAGGGATTCAATTGATGACAGC
>CALCTI010000114.1 GCA_937894105.1 uncultured cyanobacterium | reverse complement strand
GGTAGATTTTTCAATCAGCAAGGTCTGCGATTTCAACTCTCCCCCGGCACTGGCAGCAACTTGGCAAGCGGCCTCCGCTACCGCTGGCGTGCCCACCGCTTTTTCCACAACGGACGATGGATTTGGCACGGCGATCGCCCCCAAGGTTTCCGCATCGTAAAACTGGATTGGCATATCCCATCGCTGTCCCAATTCCAGCAACCCTGCCTCGTCTTTTTTGAGATCCAAAGACGCCAAACCGGCGATCGCTTCTTTCGCCAGTCCCGCCTTATCCAGCACCGTTTCAATACTTTGGGCTAATAACTCTACCGACGCGCCCCGTTCACATCCCACGCCAATCCACAGGGTGCGCGGGTGCCAGCAAGCAATGGGCAACGGGCGATCGCCCAACGGAGGGGGCAGGGAATCGCTAATCCACAGCAGAGCTTCGGCGGGGTTAGGCTCGTCCGGCCCCAGCTCAAAATCCACTGGAGCCAGGGCAATCAACGAATTCCAGTCCGGTAAATCCTCGCGCCAAAATTCCCAGCCACAGGTTTGCACCACCGCCACCGTTTCGTAGTTGGTGAGTGATCGCGCCACCCCCAGCCAGTCCCCGAACCCTCGCCGCCAACCGTAGGGCTCCCCCAAAATATCTACCGGAATCAGATTCTGGGACTCGGACGCGGTGGTCATAATCGGTTCTACCCCCAACAGCGCCGCCACCTGCCGCGTTAGGCGATGCCCCCCGCCCCCGTGCCCGCCGCACAAACACTGCACATAGCGCCCGGTTTCATCCACCACGATCACCGGCGGGTCCGTGTTTTTATCCTTCAGCAGCGGTGCAATTACACGCACGACAGCTCCCGTCGCCAGGACAAAAATTAGGGGCGATCGCTCCGCCCACACCTTCTCCACCAACGTCCTCAGGTCGTCGTATTGATTAATTTGAACCGCCGACCCAGCAGCTTCATTCGGCGGATGCTTTGTCCATAGGGCGGATTGGGAGAAGCCCGCTTGGAACCGCATTGCTAGATGGCAGGCGCGGGCGGTGGGAGCAATAACAATGGGAAGCATGGGTTGGACGTAAGGGCGGCAATGGGCAGGCAAGGGCAAATTAAAGGTCTGTGATCGTGCAATTGATAAAGTTATACGGTTTTTTTCTGAAAGCAAACGTGTCGTGTACGCGATCGCATATTTGGGTTTGGGATATTAAATACATCGACGGAGCGAGCGCGGTTGGTTTCAAAGTTTCCTAGGAAGCGGCGAGCCAGCCGTTTTTTTTGGAATTTTTTCGGGGAGCGCTTTAGGGGCGTTTTTAAAGGAGGAGGTTTTTGAGCATGCTGCATGATAAAGGCATTCCCCTTTAAAACCTTTATCTATGAAATCCCCTTATTTTTACTCCCTGGCCGTGGGCTTAAGCTGCCTAACCTTGACGGTTTTGCCCGCCTGCGCCCAACCTGCACCCCAGTCCACCGGTCAAGGGGAGGAACAGACTGCCATGTCTAAAGGAGACACCATTGAGGCGATCGCCGACGAATTTCTAGAGCAGGTAGATGCCTATCGTCAGGAAGACCAAATTCCTGGCGTTGCCATAGCGCTAGTGCAGGGAAACCGCACGGTGCTGCTGGAAGCCTTGGGGAGTCGCGATCTGGACCGAAACCTGCCCGTAACCCCAGACACCCTGTTTCATATTGGCTCCACCCACAAATCCATGACGGCCCTACTGTTGGCAACCCTGGTAGACGACGGCATTGTGGACTGGGATACGCCCGTGGTGGAGATTGACCCTGATTTCGAACTACGGCGAGAAGAGTCCACAGAAACTGTCACCTTGCGCCACTTGCTTAGTATGCGCAGCGGCATTCCCGATACGGCAGAAGATGGCTTTGATTTGGAGCAGTCTGAGGCGGAAGATATATTTGATTATGTGGCAGAGGTTAATCTTCTGGGAGCCCCGGAGGATGCATTTAGCTACAGCAACTTGTCCACCTCTTTGGCGGGGTATTTGGCGGCGATCGCCATGGACGAGGAGTCTGGGCAGTCTTTGTATGGCTCCTACGGTCAACTGCTGCAAAATCGCGTTCTCGATCCCATTGGAATGAGCCGCAGCACTATTTTGGCGAGCACAGCCCAAAGGGACGCCGACCATTCTCGATCCTACGTCTTTGGAAGCGGAGAACCCCAATTGGCTGAGTCTGAAGATAGGGACGGGGATCCTTTGGCACCGTCGGGCTCATTGAAAGCCAGCATTACCGATATGGCTCGGTATATCAGCACCCAAGTAAACGGCGGTGTGGCTCCCGATGGTCAGTCCGTTGTATCGACGGCAAATCTGCGAGAAACGTGGCAGCCGCGCTGGGGTAATTACGCCATGGGGTGGGAGGTGAAGGAAATTCAAGGGATATCAGTGGTTTCCCACGAGGGATCCTATGATAATTTCCTAAGTATCATAGGTATCATTCCATCCCATGACGTGGGTTTTGTAATTTTGACAAACTCCAATGAAGCGGCGACGGACCTTATTAATGATGCCCCAGGACTGATAGTAGAGTTATTGGAACAGTAGTGGAGCGGTTAGGAAAATAACAACCACACTTCTCCTGAATACTGAGTGTCCTGTAGAACAGTAAGGTGTCAGTGGGGTGACATCGAGCCATGGAATTTGAGCAATAGAATTCAGGCAAATAAAATTCAAGCAATAGATTCAGAAGGAACAGCCTGATATGGCAAGGCTGTTTCAGAGTTTGCAGTGATCTTGAAAAATTAGAGCTGCCCGGTATTTTCTCTCCCCGTACTCCCAACTCATGGCTACTTTTGGCGCTCCACTCCTGCGACTTTGTCATCCTCTTGTGATGCCCCTGTTAGGAACTTCTGTGGCAGGGTTGGCGGTGATCGCCCTCCCCCTCGGCTTCCAAAGCAGCGCCCAAGCCCAACTGGATCCCCTACCCGATAACCGTCCACCGGAGGAGCCCAGCCCCTTGCCGCCCCTGGACGAAATTTTGCCTCAGGATCCCCAAACTCCAGACCCCAAAGAGCCGGTGCAGCCGACTGGCGATCGCCCTGGAGAAGCGGTGTTTATTCGGGGCTATCGCTTTGAAGGGAACACGGTGTTTTCCGATGAGGAGCTGTCGGAGCTGTTGCAGGACTATCAAAATCGGGAGCTGCGCTTTGAGGAGGTGCTGGAGGCACGCACCGTTATCACCGAGCATTACATCCAGGCGGGCTACACCACGTCGGGGGCCTATGTGCCTCTGCAAACAATTACCGATGGAACGGTGCTGCTGCAAATTTTAGAGGGGCGGCTGGAGGCGCTGGAAATTGTAGGGCTAGAGCGGCTGAAGGAGGGGTATGTGCGTAGTCGGCTGCGGCGATCGCTCCAGGCTCCCCTCAATACGAGCCGGGTTCTAGAGGCGCTCCAGCTGCTGCAATTGGATCCGTTGATTGAAAATATTTCGGCGGAATTATCGGCGGGGCTGCGACCGGGGGAAAATCTATTGCGGGTGGAGCTGACGGAGGCGGATCCCTGGGGGCTGGAATTGTCGGCGGATAACGGGCGATCGCCATCAGTGGGCAGCACCCGGCTTCAAATTACTGGCTCCCACGGTAATTTACTGGGCTGGGGCGATTCCCTAGAGTTGGGCTACACCTACACCCAAGGCAGCGACGCCTGGGATTTGCGCTACGAAGTTCCCATTAACGGCATGGATGGGTCTATTGCGCTGCGGGCGGCGTTAAATAGCAGCGAGGTGATTGAGGAGCCGTTTAATGCGCTGGATATTCAAGCCCAGTCCCAACAGTTTGATATCACCTATCGCCAGCCAATTTTTCGTAAGCCGGACCGGGAGCTAGCGTTGGGACTCACGTTGAGCCACCTACGCAGTGAAACCCAGCTATTGGGGGAAGATTTTCAACTATCGCCGGGAGCCAATGAGGACGGGGAAACGCGGCTGACTACGGTGGGGCTGTTTCAAGAATGGACCCAGCGGGATACCCAACAGGTGTTTGCGGTGCGATCGCAATTCACTTGGGGCATTGACGCGCTGGATGCCACCACTCGGCGGGTGTCCCCCGATGCAGAATTTTTTAGCTGGCAGGGACAAGCCCAGTGGGTGCGCCAGTTGGGACGCGATTCCCTGTTTTTACTGCGCGGGGATATTCAGCTAGCGGATCGCCCCATTGTGCCCCTGGAGCAATTCAGCTCCGGCGGTCCTTTTTCCGTGCGGGGCTACCGTCAGGATCAGTTATTAACGGACAGTGGGTTTTTAGTCTCGGCGGAGTTGCGGCTGCCCATTTGGCGAGTGTCGGAGGCGGATTTGGCAGGCGGCGGTGTGTTGCAGGTGATTCCGTTTTTTGATGTGGGCAAAGGGTGGAATTTGGGCGACTCTCCTGACCCGGATCCCGATGTGTTGGCGGGCGTAGGCGTAGGCTTGCGATGGCAACAGGGCGACTTCCTAACCATCCGCCTGGACTACGGCGTGCCCCTCACCGCCGTGGTTATTTTGCTTTTTACCTGGCAATTAAAATGGCAGTATTTCTCTGTCCAGTGGCGTCCCCAATTTAAGTTTTAGGGAATTTGTTTCGAGATTTTAGTTGTTTCAAGATTTTAGTTGTTTCAAGATCTTAATCGTCGTCTTGGATTAATTCCGCGTCCAAGATTATTGGGCGACGGGGCGATCGCGACACCACTTCTCCTTTCACCACGGGCACTGGGCGCTTTTTTCGAGGCTCGCGAGATTTTCGAGGCATCGGCTGCGCTGGCGACTCGTCCGGCCAGTTGGTATCCCCATCGTCTGGCCAATTGGTGTCAGCATCATCGGGCCAATTGGTGTCGGCGTCA
>CALCTI010000113.1 GCA_937894105.1 uncultured cyanobacterium | reverse complement strand
CAGTATAAGTTTGGACTACGCCCCCCGATTCGCCGCCAATTTCAGCGACGTCTAAACAGGCTAGACAATCCCCCTCGCCTGTCGATTATTATGCCCGTTTATAACACCCCAGAACGGTGGCTACGGGAGGCGATCGCATCAGTAGAAAGTCAACTTTATCCTCACTGGGAACTATGCATTGTTGATGATGCTTCCCCTAAAGATCACGTCGTTAAAGTATTAGAAGAAATTTCAAAGGCTGATCATCGAATTCGAGTGCAGCGACGCAAAAAAAATGGTGGAATTTCTGCGGCGTCTAACGACGCATTAGCCATGGCAACGGGCGATTACATTGTGCTAATGGACCACGATGATGTAATTCCGGAGCACGCTTTATTTCGCGTCGCCGAAGTTATTCGCCAGGATAATCCCGACTTTTTCTACTCCGACGAAGCATTAGTAACGCCCGACGGCGATGTGATTCAATTTATGTTTCGCCCGGCATTTTCGCTGGAGTTATTACGATCCCATCCCTACATCGTTCATCTGGTGGGTTTTCGGCGATCGCTGTTAGAAAATATCAAAGGATTTCGCCCTTTTCTCACCGTTTCTCAGGACTACGATTTAATTTTGCGAGCATCAGAACAGGCGGAGCGTATTTCCCATATTCCTGAAATCCTGTACCTGTGGCGACAGCACGACACCAGCACCGGTCACGATCGCAAATCCCAGGTTATGGAAATTTCCCAGGATTTATTATCAGAGCATTTGCAACGCAGTGGCGAAGCGGGAAGTATTTCTACGAGCTTTCGATTTAACTTTTTTCAGGTGCAATATCCTATCGAAAAGCCCGTTAAAGTTGCCATTATTATTCCCACTAAAAATTGCGGTCACTTGGTTAAACAATGCCTTGACAGTTTTAAAAAATATAAAGGCATTGTTGATTATGAAATTGTCTTGATTAATCACCAGTCTGACGACCAGGAAAGTATTAATTATTTCAACTCAATTCGCGATCGCCACACGATTCTCTACTACGAAGGTCCGTTTAATTTTTCCGCTATTAATAACTGGGCTGTGGCGCAAATTCCCCACCATTTTGACGAACCGTTTACCCATTATTTATTTTGCAATAACGATATTGAAGCCATTGAAATGGGCTGGTTAGATCGCATGGTGGAATATGGGCAAAAAGAGGACGTAGGAATTGTGGGGGCAAAGCTGCTTTATCCCGATGGAATTTCCATTCAGCACGCTGGCGTTTGTGTGGGAATGCATGGCATGGCGGAGCATTTTGCTAAGTTTATGCACGATCGCCTGCCCAACGGAGAACAGGAACCAGGCTATGTGGGGGCACTCATTGCCAGCCATGAATTATCATCAGTAACCGCCGCTTGTTTGCTAATGCGTCGCGATGCCTTTGAAGTGGTTAATGGCTATGACGAAACGTTGGCGGTGGGCTTTGGGGATGTGGATTTATGTTTGCGCACTAGGGCGTTAGGCTATCGGGTTATTTTTTGCCCCCAAGCTACTTTAATTCACCATGAATCTTACTCTCGGGGCAAGACATTTCAAGGGGATCCCCATCCCGAAGATTCGGCAAAATTCTTTAAACGTTGGAAGTCAATTATTATTACTGGCGATCCCTATTCCAACCCCAACATCGAAATTTCTAGCCAAGAATGGGAGCCAAAGGAACAGTTAGAATTGTCCCTTAAAACCCGATCGCGATGCTATGACTTAAACACCCACCGGTTTATTGGTCCCGATGCCCCAATTCAGGCTCCTGATTGACCTCCCAACGGTGGAACTCCTAGCTAATAGAATTCCTAGCTAATAGAACCCCTAGCTAATAGAACCCCTAGCTAACAGAAACTCCCATGACCATAACGATTCCAGATGCGCCATCGTTCCAAGAAGCGATCGCCCTAACTAACAAAATGATGCAGGCGGCCGCTGATAGTAACGGGGAATTAGAGTCAGGGGCGATCGCCAAATTAACCAGCAGCATTAACGGGTCACGGGGATTTTTTGTGTCCTATCTCACGGTAGAAAACTCACCCGCGTCCCAGCCCCTGGAACCGGTCTTGGCGGCGCTGGCCAGTAACCCGGACACGGTCAACGACATCCTGGTGAAAAATGTGGTGATGGCGGCGGCGATGACGGTGACCCATGGGCGCAATGGCGATGAGGCGATGGTGGCAGCATCTCAAAGGACTAGCGATCGCTCGGCAGCCCACGTGAACGGACTGCTGGCTCGGGGAGGAGCAGCGGCGTTGGAAAAAGCCGTGCGCCATATGGACGAGGCATTGAGCTACGGCGCGGGAAATTACGTGGGCTTTTTGGAAAAATGGGGCTATGACGACGAGCAGCGTCAGGTGATGGCTCGGGCGATCGCGCCGATTATGAACGGTTTGGGTTAACTGCGATGGGTAGTGAGGGGCGATGGGGGCGGGTGGCGATCGCCCTGGTGTTGGTGCTGGCGGTGGCGTTCCGGGTGGCAGGGCTATCGGGCAAGGTGTATTGGGGTGATGAGGTATTTAGCGCCTTTCGGGTGGCGGGCTTTACCCTGCCGGAAGTGGCGGAAATTTTGGCGGACAATCAGCCCCGCACCCCCGCCGAACTGCAATATTTCCAAACTCCCAAAGGCGATCGCACCACCGCCGACACCGTTCGCGCCCTCGCCCTTGACGACCCCCAACATCCGCCCTTGTATTTCGTCATCCTTCGCTGGTGGAACCAAAATTTGGGAACCATTCTTGGCGACGGGCTGCCCCTGCGGAGGTTTCTGTCGGTACTAATTG
>CALCTI010000112.1 GCA_937894105.1 uncultured cyanobacterium | reverse complement strand
TGGGTGTAATGCTCAACCGCCTGGGAATAATCGGTTACCCGCTTTTCCAACAGGGTTTTATCCGCCGCCAGTTGCCGAGATAACTTATTCAATCCCGTTGCCGACAGGATTTTATCAAAGCGCTCCGGACGAACCGGCTTCAAAATTGCCTCCCCCTGACTGCGGTAGTACGCCGCCATCCACCGCTGGGGAATTTGCAACTGCCAGGCAATACCCGCCACCACCAAAGCGCCCACCCCCAACGCCGCTGGAAACCATCGCGATCGCCACAGCCGCCCCCAGGGAGAGGACGCCTCTTGCTGCTGCGTAACCTGGGATCGCCCAAAGGACCGCCCCGCCGATAAACTGCCCGAAACGCCCCCCGACAGCAGCGCCGTGTCTTCAATGGGAATATTGGCAAATTCGTATAGGTCAATGAGAGCATCATTGGCAGACTGGTAGCGATGGGAATGGGCATGGTGCACCATTTTGTCGATAATGGCCGCCAGCCCCGGCGAAGTGTTGGCCGCCGATCGCCATTCCAATTTGCCAATTTGCCCATCGCGATCGCCCCGCAGCTTTTGTAACTGCTCCGACGACAGCCCCCCCAGCGCCTGGATTGCAATCATCCCCACCGCAAAAATATCGCTATTAAGGCGCGGCGTGCCATAAAACTGCTCAATGGGCATATAGGCTGGCGTTCCTGCGGCGATCGTGCGTGCGGCCGCCTCCCCGTCTTGCTGCTGAATAATCTCCTTAACGGAGCCAAAATCAATCAGCACCAGCTTGCTATCAGAATTACGGCGAATCAAATTCGCTGGCTTAATATCCCGGTGAATGGCATTTTGCCCATGCACAAAGGTCAATACCTCTAAAATCTCCACCAAAATGCCGATGACCCGATGCTCTGGCAGGGGTTCACCGGGGGGCATTTCCTTCGATAGGGGATGCCCTGGTGTAAATTCTTTAACCAAGTAAAATTGCTTACCTTCTTCAAAGTAAGCCAGCAGGCGCGGCACCTGGGAATGGGTCCCCAGCTTTTCCAACATTTCCGCTTCCCGCTGAAACAGGCGATGGGCATTTTTAACGGCGGTGGGATTGGGACGCAACAGGCGAAGCTGCTTCACCACACATTGGGGATAGCCCGGTCGCCGCAAATCCGCAGCCAAATAGGTTTTTCCAAAGGCACCAGCCCCCAAAACCTGGAGGATACGGTAGCGCTTGTCTAGCAGTTGCCCAATCACGCAGAAGCCCTGTAAATCTAAAGATGGAGGGAGTTTATGGCAGGAATTATTTTATACCTGAAGTTGCTTTTAAGGTTGGCATTTGACGAGTCCAACTTCTAATCAGTGGGATCCCTAAAACCGCTTTTTATAATGTTACGAGTTTTTGTAATGTTACGAGATCATAGCCTTGCAGTGGCAATCTCCCAAGCAAACAGTGCAGCCGTTGTATCCCTTGCCATCCATTGCGCCCACTCAGCCATTGTAGAGTGCCAGGTTATCCCCTTACTGTCCATTTTCAGTATCATTAACGGGCTCTTCGTCAACGATTTCTTCGTCCACAATGTCTTCCTCTGACAGGGGAATATCCCGCTCATCCGCATCAGATAACAGGGGCTGCACATTGGATTGCCCCGCCTCAATCTGTTGGATTTGATACTGAGCATCGCGATAACACCCTAGCCGTCCCTGGTCCAAACATAGTTTGGCCGACTCCCGCAAATCCGATAGCCCCCCAGCCCGATCGCCCTGACGCAGTCGAGCCACCCCGCGATCGTAATACACCAGCGCATGGGACGGATTTAGGCGAATCGCCTGGTTAAAATCCTCCACCGTTCCCTGAAGCTCTCCTAGCTCATAGCGCGCCAACCCGCGATTATAAAACGGGTCGGGATCTTCCGGTTCTAGCTGAATTGCCACATTAAAATCTTCAATGGCTGCCTGTAAATCTCCCAGCCGTCGCTGGGCTAATCCACGATTTTGATAGGCCAGAGCATGGTTTGGATTGAGCTGAATCGCCTGGGTGGCATCATCGATCGCCCCTTTTTGGTCGTCCAAATTCGACTTAGACAAACTGCGATTTAAAAACGCCGCCGCCAGCACCGTTACCTTGTCGTTATTGCCACGCTGAATTGCCTCGTTGTAATCAGCGATCGCCGCCTCATCGTCCCCTAAATCCGCCTTCACATTGCCACGATTTAAATAGGGAGCCGGCAAATCCGAATCGTACTTCGCGGCCAAATCGTAATCTTCAATGGCCCCCTGCAAATCCCCTAGCAAATACCGAGCGT
>CALCTI010000111.1 GCA_937894105.1 uncultured cyanobacterium | reverse complement strand
GAGGCGGTCAATTGGCCTAGGGCGGCTAATGCTAGGGGCGCACGGTATTTGGGTTGACATTTTGGAGGTGCCAGAAACGGGGGTGCCAGGCAATGTGGAACGGTGGTGGAAAACGGGGCTGGATATTGGGCGGGCGTTACTGTGGTTACCCTTTAGCTACATTTTCGAACCTCGATGCCACCAGGTGGACCGATTGCCGCAAGTGGACTTAAATTCAGCGTGCTTGAAAGGACCTTTGCGGTGCGAAAATCAGGCAAATTTGAAAAACTATTGTGAAATCCGCCGTTCGCCATTATGAGCTACCCCCCTTATCGTCACCTTATTAATTAACGAGACAGCAGCGATCGCTGCACTTTTCGTCGGCGAAGCTAATAGTTCGGTGACAGCTTTTGTCGAGTCTCTCCGCGGGTCTTGTTTTTTATTAAACCGACTATAAGTACTAATTAGTTGAGATTTTGTCTGGAAACTTTGCCCGAATTCTTGACCCATACTGGTTGGTATACACCTGGGTAAATTCAGCGCCAAAAAGGATAATTTGGGCCGAATAATAAATCCACAAAAGAAGCACTACAAATGAACCAGCAGCTCCATAAATAGAGGTGACGCTTCCGTTGGCCAAATATAGCCCAATAGCCCATTCGCCAATATTGAATAGCACTGTCGTAACAATAGCGCCTGTCCAAACGTCACTCCAGTCGACTTTGGCATCAGGCAGAACTTTGTAAACCAGGGCAAATAGTAAGGTGGTAACGGTAGACGAAAGTAGAAAGTTGAGGAATTTAAGTAGCGGTAACCAGTCCCTTGTGGAGCCAAACAGCACTTCAGATAGTCCCGATAAAATTGCGCTCATCGCCAGTGAAATTAGTAGCAAAAGTCCAATTACGGGGATCATAGAAAAGGACAAAATTCGCTTTTTAATTAGATTTTTTAGGCTGAATTTTGGACTAATACTAATACCCCAAATCAAGTTTAGGGACTCCCGAAGCTGATTGAAAACCCCTGACGCGCTAACAAATAGTAGTATCAAACTAATAACGGTAGCTGTGGCTCCTGATGGATGACTGCCCGCATGATTTAACATGAGCTGAACAGATTCTGCCCCTCGGGTTCCGATTCGTATTTGTAGCTGGCGAAAGACTTCACCCTGCACTGAATCTTGTCCTAAGAAAAAGCCAGCGATCGCAATGACTAAAATCAATATGGGTGCAATGGAGAGGGCGGTGTAGTAAGCCAAAGCCGCAGCTAAAAGGGAGGCGCGATCGCGTTGCCATTCCTGAAACGAGTCCCTAAGTAAGCGAAAAATCTGTCTGCTTTTCATATCACCCTAAATGCTCAAAAAGACGCCTTAAATTAATAGCCATAGTTTTGGAGCTGTGGTCAATTAGCTTCTAGCATGTTTCTTATTTAACTAACGTTGCTAATTTAGCAAAAACCAGCGTTGTAAAAAATAGTTTTTAAGCGATCGCCAGGCAATTTGGCAATAAAGGTGCGGACGATTATAAGTCCATATCTGCAAACGTTTTGAAAGCATAAGTTCTAGTAAAAGTATAATTACTAGATTGAACACTTATATAATTCCGGCGCATTTTTAGTGGGCATAGTATCAAGCCAAACGCTCTAAAATTATCCAGCCTAAGAAGACTAACCCCTCAGGATTCTGAACTGTAAACTCAGTGTTTGGTGAACTTTAGTAGAGCCTCAAGTTCTTTGTGATGGAGCTCTTCTGGAACTGTTTTTAAGGGGCTGTGCTATTTATCTTTTCCATCTGCTGGGTCACAATGCTGCCAATCGGAGCCCATATTAAGTAGGGAACTAAAAGAACCACGGCGAATAGGGAAACGGG
>CALCTI010000110.1 GCA_937894105.1 uncultured cyanobacterium | reverse complement strand
CCCTCTGGTTTTTAACTCCCATCTCTTGTTTTCCTGATGCTGCAGTTCGCTTCCCTATCCGTCGTTTTCCTGCTGCCGTCCCCCCAACCCGCGATCGCCGACACCATCGAAGCAGCGGCCCCCGCCTTCGAACTACCCCCGCTTCCTTACGCCTACGAAAGCCTCGCCCCCTACGTGGATGAGCGCACCATGGTAATTCACCACGATCGCCACCACGCGGGCTATGTGAAAAAGCTCAACGCGGCGATCGCCAAACACCCGGAACTGGCCAGCAAAACCGTTGAGGAACTGGTTAGCGACCTGGATGCCGTCCCCGAAGATATTCGCACCGCCGTTCGTAATAATGGTGGCGGCCATGCCAACCACACCCTGTTTTGGGAAGTGATGAGCCCCGATGGGGGAGGTAAGCCGAAAGGGGCGATCGCCAAAGCCATTAAAAAAGAATTTGGCAGCTTCGATAAGTTTAAGGACACCTTTTCTGTGGCCGCAAAAAGTCAGTTTGGCAGCGGCTGGGCATGGTTGGTGGTTAACGAAGAGGGCGGGTTGGAAGTATTGGATACCGCAAACCAAGACAGCCCAATTTCTTTGGGTAAAACGCCGGTTTTGGGCTTGGATGTGTGGGAGCATGCCTATTACTTGAACTACCAAAATGCTCGCGGTGATTATGTGGGCAACTGGTGGAATGTGGTGAACTGGGATGCCGTCAATGCCCGCCTAGCTGAAGCGTAATTACGATTAGTTTCCAACAACTTTTGGGACGTACTGATTATTGGTGCGTCCTATTTTTTGTCTTTGGCTTCCGATTGGTTTTCATGGAAATCTTTACGGATTGCGATCACCACTTTCATTATTTCCTCTGCTTCTTCAGAACGCATCAGCTTCAAAAGAGGAAACTCACGATATAGTCCTACCTCCACCCGAATAAATTGATATTTACTGCCGTTAGTCGCCAACCCCCAGATTGACTCCTGGCATGTCAAAAATGATGTGGCGTATGTCAAAAGCTGCGGTATTCCTATTGCCACATCGATAGTATTGTTTTTACCTTCAACGATCAAGATACACAGAGGAGAGCGATGCCCTTCCCATTCCTGGCTAACGATTATATCCATGCGCCCACGAATCACCGTATCGTTGTCATCAATAACGATTTCCTCAATATTTTTTTCGAGGTCAATCTTTAAGTCAGGCTCAGAGCTATAGCCACTAGCCCACAGGAGGGGTGAAACTGCCAAGAACCCAACTTGCCCTTCCGATACTTTGCCAGAGGCGACATATCCCCAACCTTTGCGGATTTCGTCCATGCGATCGCGCTGATCCTTAATCAGGGATGGCAACGTCAGGAAATCATTGAAGTCATTTTCAAATTTCTGGTCGAGTTGCAGTTGTTTAAGGGCTGTTTTCAACGTGAGGGAGCTGGCATTAACGATTTGAACCATCGTCATCACTGTAGATTGCGGTTGTTTCTATTTTAGATGGGACGAGTTTGGGTGTTGTAAATTGGGAGCAGGTTTTATGTGTGGTGTGAAAGCAATCGATGGCTGATAGTCCCTTCCCGGCTGATTTTGATCCGAGTGGCGGTATTGCTGGTATTTACAATGCCTTTGAACCGTCGGAAACTGCGCGGGAAGAGTTTTATGTGCAGTTGGAGGCGGTGCGGGGTGGATGGGATATTTTGCGGGAGTTGGGTAAGCGTATTGAGCGATCGCAGCATCCGACCCATCAGCTTTACAGTGGGCATCGAGGGGTGGGCAAGTCTACGGAGCTGTTGCGGTTGAAGAAGCGGTTGGAAGCGCAAAAATTTTCGGTGGTTTATTTTGCGGCGGATCAGGCGGATATTGAGCCGGAGGATGTGAGCTATGCCGATGTGTTGTTGGCGTGTACGCGGAATTTGGTGCGGGCGATAAAGTTGGCTGAGGGGCGCAATCCGATTTTGCAGTGGTTGTCCAGTCGGTGGGGGGAGTTTAAGGAGTTGGCGCAGACGCCGATGACGTTTGATTCGTTGTCGGT
>CALCTI010000109.1 GCA_937894105.1 uncultured cyanobacterium | reverse complement strand
CCCACGACCCCTACTACCCCAAAGTAGTGCGCTACCAAGCTGCGCTACGCCCCGAAGGCTTAGACAGAATAACACAATCTTTTCCCCTCGCAGCAATCTTGTTAGGGCGTTTCGCCAATTAAACTCCAGCAGCCTGGCTCAGTGGGAAGGGCACGCCCTTTGAAATAGCAAATATCAGGGGCTGAGCCCTTGCAACTATTGAGTTTGATATTGATGAATTTGATATTTATAAGTTTGATATTTGGATGACGCCCCCTAATTCTTTCGGAAAGTCTCCCTGCAAAGCCCTGTCAAAAGCCGCTCAAGGTAGGCAATGTTTGCACCATGGAAGCGATCGCCCCCGCCGCCCAACTACCCTCCGCCCGTCGTCCAGAACTCAACACAATCCGCACGTCGTAATGTTGGGCATAACCTTCCGCCCCCAGCCACAGCAGTTCCCCTTCCATTTCGCAGGCCACCTTTTCCTCGTCCATCAGCTCTGACGCGATCGCCGCCACTGCCTCCGTCAACGACACCAACAGCCGCTGAAATTCATCCCACTCTGCCCAGGTGAGCTCCAGCGCCCAACCTTCCGCCCCAATCAATCCGGGAAAGTCTTCGCTGTCCGGATTCCACCCCAGTCGCCATCCATCCCCCTGCTTTAAAATTCGCCCCATTACAGCAAATCTGAGGCGCTATTGGAGGTGGGCGGCGGCGCTTCTTCGCGATTTTCAGTATCGTTCTGCAAATTATTATTTTGCGGACTATTATTTTGCAGATTATCGTTCTGGGGGGCGTTGCTCTGGGGATTATCGTTTTGGGGAGCCTTATCAGGATCGGGGGGCGGCTCAAATACGGCGATTAAAGTTTCAATCAGGCGATTGCGCTGGTTGCGGCTAAGTTGGGCGATCGCCTGAATATCCCCATAGCGAGGATTTTCCGTTAGCCGAGAATTACTGGGGTAAGTGTCCGGCGGGATTAACTCATTAATGCCCAGATAATCCGCCAAGGTGAGCTTCCAATCCAGGCGAAAACGCGTCGATCGCCCCTTGGAATACATGTGATAGCGCATCATCCGGGTCACCAGTGTATCCGTGGGATCCACCTCGTCCGTTTCCCGGCGCACGTAGGTATTTTCCAGAGGAATCTCCGGCATACGGTCATACACTCGCTGCCAGCGATCGCCGATAATAATCGAGCTTTGAGCCTGGGCCGCAAATAGTGATCGCCCCTGGGCATCGAGGAGCAGATCCATCGGAGCCAGCACCGTCGCCAACCCCAACGTTAATCCACCTAGCCACAGGAGCGATCGCCGCATCATAAAAATCCAACGCCAACCAGCGCCAGTAAACGTCTAAGTCCTAACGCGCCGTTACACGCCGATGATATCCGGCTGGGTCAGCTCATCGGACATTTCCACAATGGCCCGCAGCACCGGCTTCATCATCACCTCTTCACCACTATCAAAATCCTCATAGCGGCGACGCTTAGCCCGGTTCGCCACCTGCACTGTAATGCGATAGCGATTGGACGCCGCATCAATAAGCTCCTCCGCCCGAGCCATTAAATCCGACGTATCCAAACCCGATGCGTACTTAGTCATAGCCTCTTCCAAAAACTTAACGCCCACTTGCGCCGTATTTTCCCATGCCCCCCATCACCAGGCTCATCCAGAAACGGCGATTGCACCGTTCTGTACCTGAAATAGTGGCGCCAAAAACACAGCAAGGTTGAATTCTTAGCTTAACAGGTCGCCTGTGTTGGGGGCAGGTTACCAATTGTGTCCAGCAGCCCTACGCCACCACAAATGCCGCGATCGCCTCATAAACAAAATCGAGGACATTAATCCTGACACCGCCCTGACGCCAACGAGAACACACCCTAAACTCCAAACTGACCGGCAATAACAGTAGACCTTATCGGTAATAAATCGTGCTGCATCAGAATTGCCGCAATGGCAAGCACCATCGTTTATTTAAGGCTAAGAATTGATCGCTTTTCTTAATTCCGATTAAGTCTAGTTATCTAATCAGATCTCGTATCCCGGAAAACGCCCCCTGTAGGTCTTCCATCACATCCAACGCCCGACCAGCATCAATGCGCACATACTTAACCCCATACCGGCGCAGCACTTCCACCACAGAAATTTTGCCGTCATCCATTAAGGACAAAACGATCGCCCCACGCAACGCCGGCAAATTCCCCCGGTCCAACGGCGGGTAAATAATATCGCTGCCCAGACTTAGAACCCGCTTGCCAATAAAACCGTAAAGCAAATCCACAGCCCGCGCGCGATTTACCCCAAGCGTGTCCAGGTCTATTTCCAACCCTAAGACTGTTCTTAAAACCTCTGGACTAACGTCTCCATAAGCTTCAATTTGTCGCACCAAATTGCGAAATCCTCGGGAGGTTTCTTCCCCTTCCACAAAGGCTTCCAAATCGTCCACGTCAATTTCAATACCAATGGGACCATAAATAATTTCCACCTGGTCCGCGGCGGGGCTAGGATTTGCCCCAATGCCCACTGCGGCAATCGCCCCACACACCGCCATCGCTAACCGTTTTCCTACCAACTGCACCCGACGCCCCACACCATCAACACCCATAATTCCCGCCTCTAATTCTGTTTATTCAAATAGCCATCGATACAACAAAGCCCCCCTTAACAAGGGGGGACGGGGAAGCCCTCAGCATTTTGACCGCAGCCCAAAAAACCGATAAAAGCTTTAAGAAGCAGCTCCCCCCTAAATCCCCTCCCAACCGGGAAGAGATTTCTAAAGTGGGCAGAAACTACAGCACTTCAGCGCAGGCAGATCCAGTGTTTACCGGCAGTTCCAACACTTCCATCAGTGCCTTCATCAAACCGCTAATGCGACCTTCGTAAGGCGCAAAATCCACCACGCTTAGGTCAATACTGGCCACCTCCAGCAACACCGACGTAAATTCCCCAGCCAGAGCCTTACGCAACAGCTTCGGCAAATCAATTTGCTGGGCTAACTGATCCAAATCAGATCCTGGCTCCAAGGTGCCAAAGTCCCGGATAGCCTGCTTAATGAGCGCCACGTCAGACTGGGTAAAATTGCCCGCATCCAACAGCTCGTTCAGCTTGGCGTCGTCCATGTTGATAATTTCACGCACCGTCAGGTCGCCCACTGCGTCCACAATGCCGCTCACCTTGTTGTTAAGGGTGGTGTAAATTTTAAGACCCGCTGCCACATCGAAGACCAGGCTGTCTGACGATACGTTTTCCAACACGTCCAAGGCTGTGATCGGCTCGCGTGACGCTTCACCCACAGAAGACACCACCGCTGCGGCCAATGTGGAGGAATCTCCCTGTGCGCCGTCGCCGTAAATAACGTCGCTGACGGACCCTAATACCAGCTCTGCCGGGCAGCTGTCCACCACCTGAGGCACGGCTCGTGCCGCCAGGTTACTGACGGTAAATTCGTCATTCAAAATGGTTTGCAGCTGCTCAACAGAAATAAAGTCCTGCACTGCTTCGTCGTTGATTAATTCGCCAAAATCGCCGCTGGCTTCTCCCGTTGCCGCAAAGGTTTTTAGCTCTTCGAGGGTAATATCCAAGTCGCCCACCCCCGGCAAGCGCAGCACGATTTTCTCCAGTGCCCAGGCTCCGGGGGCGCCCATGGCTACTGCGGCGATCGCTCCGGCGACACTTACCGTGACCCAGCGCAGCGATCGCCCTAATCGTGACTGAGTCTGTGTGCGCCCAGGGCGAGAAAACGTCGAATCAGCACCAATGCGCCCAGTAAACAATGCCATAACACTCTCCAAGATGGGGAAATAGGAAGATCAATAAGTCGATGTAGATACAGCGGAATCAAGGGACAGGTCGGTGAGCGAGCCACGGGGCGATCGCCCCACCAGCGTCATCACAAGTTGCCACAGGATCAAGCCACAATAGAACCGCCAGCGGACGGAGTTAGGGGCACAGCCCATTATCCTCCGTTTACCTTTTGGCTGATTTTTAGCTCATCCTTTTTAGCTAGTCTGTTTCAGCCAACCCTAAGTAATCGTTCTGATCGAGTTATTTTTTAAACCAAGCTAGCTTTCCAACACTGAGACCCGCCACTCTCTTCCCAAGTTCCTTAACTTAAGTAATTGATCCAGTGTGACACCAATTCTTCACTCTGGAGAGATATTAGATACCCGCCACCTCAGTACAGGGACAAAACTGTGAAACCAACAGTGCCACAGCCAACTGGGTATG
>CALCTI010000108.1 GCA_937894105.1 uncultured cyanobacterium | reverse complement strand
AAATAGTTCTTCCAGAAAAAAGAAATCCTAATTCTTGCCCTTGACGCTGCACTAGCTTGTCATACAAACCGGGTGATCGCCGTGCCGCCCCGAGACACCTAGCGCGATCGTCCTTTATGATTTTTGTTCAACGACAATATCCTGCGCCGATTTTTCAACGGTCATGTCCCCAGGCGCGATCGCCCCTCGGGGATGGCTCGCATCGGCAAAGGACTTAATGGTGCCCGCCAACGGCACTGCAATCACTACGCCTAAGACGCCCGCCACCTTAAAACCCGCCAAAATTGATAACAACACCCACACCGGATTTAAACCCGTAAATCGTCCTAATAATCGAGGGGCGATCGCATTTTCAATTAACTGATCTAACGCAAAAGCAAAAACCAAAACTCGAACGCCCAACCAAATATCTTTAAATGCCAATAAAACCGACACAACGGTAATACTAATACCGGCACCAAAGGGCAAAAATGCCATGATTCCAATCGCCAAACCAAAGATTAAGCCAAAGGGTACCTGCATAATCAAAAACAACACCAGCATGGTGCTACCAATTAGCCCCGCTAGGGTTGCTTGACCCGCATAATAATTGTGAAAATTTTGTCGAACACAATGACGAAATTTATCGGAGATCGTAGGAGGAAACCAACTCATAATCCCATCCCAAATAGAGTCCCCTCGCAGTAATAAATACACCACAATGACAAAAGTGATGAGAGCCTCAGAAACCCGCCCCGCCGCTTCCAACAATAAAACCAAAAGCTGACTGGTTAAATTTTGCACCTGCGTCGACAATTGGGAAATGGCCTGTGCCAGTAGGGACTCAATTTGTAAGTCAAAATTCACCATGTAGTCATTATTTTGGGCTAGCCACCGTAGAAATAGCCTGATTTGGCGATCGCTAGAATCGATCCAAACGGGTAATCCTGTGGCTAAACTTTGAATTTGATCCAACAACAACGGCGTTAAAATCACCCCGCCAATGGCGACGACACCTACCGTTAACGCCATAATGCAAAACACCGCTTGGGGGCGTTTCATGCCGTAACGGGCAAAGGAATTTTCTAGCCAGGAAACAGGATATCCGAGAATAAACGAAATTAAAATAGCGGCGATCGCGATCGTTAAAATCGACTGAAAATAATCAAAGACCTGTAGCATCACCCAGCCGTTTAGAAATAGCAACGGCAACATTAATCCTATTAAAAACCAACGGATTAATCGACGAATAGAGGGCATGATTTTCTCTTGATTTTTGGTCCTAAAATTAATGTTTAGATGGCGTGTCTGTACTGTGTCTAATGACCACTTGCTTCCGCCACTTCGAACAACCTTTTGAATATTATTACGTTGGTTGCAGTTCTACGATTTGCTTGGCTTTGTTTGCATAACTTTATCGAGTTTTTGCACGTTACCTTCGTCCGCTCAAAATATGGAGAGAAGAGCCATAAGGTAGCCCCATTGTGGCATAGGGATTTGGGGGCGCGATTGGTGGGGATTGGTGGGGCGATCGCCGCCAGCCCAAAAATACCGCACGGATGTGGGTAGTGAATCCGCATCAAAAACTCATCCTAACTTGGGAGTCCGCCAGCGGTCCGGTAAGCTAATCAAGACAAATCGCCCATTACCAGAGGCTATCACCAGTTAAATTCCACAGCCTTGCGGCACAAGATTTACAGCCCCTAAATTATTTTTTAGCCAGGGCGTGATATTTCTTCCGGCACAAGGCTTGCAAAAATAATTGATGGTACGCCCTAAAACTCTCCCCCTGAAGAGCGACTTTAGATAGCGACTATTAGAGCGCCGCAACGAAGGACCCATGAATATCAAACAAGGTTTTGTAGGAACCGTCGGCAACACGCCCCTTATTCGCCTCAATAGCTTTAGTGACGAAACAGGCTGCGAAATCTTGGGTAAAGCGGAATTTTTTAACACCGGCGGCTCCCTCAAAGCTCC
>CALCTI010000107.1 GCA_937894105.1 uncultured cyanobacterium | reverse complement strand
CGTGCACCCCCCACTGCATTAGGCTTCTAGAGAGTAATTGATGACAGGCCCTAGGGGCTGTCATCAATCAACTTTCAAGCTCAATAGCTGCGAGGGTTTCAGCTCCTATTTTTTGTTGAAAGGGCGTGTGCTTCTCACTGGGCAAGGCTTCTGGAGTTTAATCAATGACACGCCCTAAGAATTTCCCATACGGGTTAGCAGACGACGAATTAGGGCTCGGTCTTCTGCCAAAGGAGAAAGGGTTAAATAGTTTTCCAAGTCCCAGCGAGCAGGCTCCAAGTTGCCTACTTGGTAGTGGAGTAAGCCGCGATCGCGAGTTTGTTGAACATTGTCAGGAAACAAAATCAACATGCGATTAACAATGGAAAGGGCCTCAGATATATCCTTTTTCGATAGGTAAATCCCCTTTAAATTGCCCAACAGCCGCATCAAAAACTGCTTAGGGGGCACCGGGCGCAAAAAATCAGGATCCAGCTCCACCGGTCTACTGTAAATGCTCCCCAGCAGCGTTTTACAATCATCAGGAAATAAAATGTCGCCGCCGTGAAACCCATCCACAAAAATTTCACAGCCATCAATATCGGGACGCACCACAAAATGCCCCGGCAGCCCCACCCCCACCATGGGAAAGTCCAGCCGCGCTGCCACCTCCAAATACACCAAAGATAGGGTGATGGGGATCCCTCGCCGCCGCTCTAACACTACGTTGAGGTAGCTATTATCTGGGTCGTAATAATCGTCTTCGTTACCTCGAAATCCCAGATCATCAAACAGCACGCTATTAATAACATGCAGCACTTTGAGGGGATAGCGCTCCGTCGGCAGCCTGGAGTGAATGTCATCAGCGATTCCCTGAATCTCACACAGGCATAGCTCTATATCCAGCACCGGGTAAGCTTCCTGGGCAATTAGTAAGGCCGCCCGCGCCAAATTAATATCCGATTCCGGCTGGCGCACTTCCTGAATAAACTGCTGGCGGACAATGGAAAACTCCATACTAGTGACCCCCTTCACCGCCGGCTTTGTGTGTCCCCGCGATCGCCGCCTTGCCAAGGGCTAAATGCTTGACCAGCGCCCATAATCCTAGCCGATAGCTATCAGCCCCAAAGCCTGAAATTTGCCCAATGGCAACGGGAGCGATGTAGGAATGATGTCGAAATTCTTCGCGCTTGTGAATATTGCTTAGGTGCACTTCCACCAGGGGAATTTCTGTTGCAGCGATCGCATCTCGAATAGCCACGCTGGTGTGCGTGTAAGCTCCAGGATTAATCACAATGCCCGCAAACCTCCCTTGAGCATCGTGAATCCAATCAATCAATACCCCTTCATGGTTTGACTGGCGACATTCAATATCAACACCAATTTTTTCTGCCTCGCCTATAAGCCCCTGATTAATATCCCCAAGGGTTAAAGCACCATAGATTTCTGGTTCACGCTGCCCCAACAGATTCAAATTAGGGCCATGGATTACAAGGACAGAACTTAGCAAAATATCGCCGACAATACCCCTACAACGCTTCTTTTCTAAATTTTATAGGTCGCCCAGCTCCAACAAAAGACATTTCAGCCAGCGCTGAACTCTGTCGAAGTGGAATTCTTAGCTTAGCCGTTCGCAAAGCATTGGCAAAGCCAAATAGGGATGCAGCCTTAACAGCACATCAGCAACACCAAACTTCTTGCGTCTATCAGTTGCAATTGACTATGCACATCTGAAAAATTTCATCCTGCTTCTCAAAGCAAGCGCAGCAACAGAACTTTTCTGCTTAGTCAGCTCTCAACACTTATCTCTTGTCTAAATCCCCACTAAATTTCTTAGTGACGACGATCATTAACAGGAATGGGAATTGGCTCCGACTCAGGGATCATATCGGGACCCAGCAGGGCCTCGACAACATCGCGAACCCACTCAGCAAGCTTGTCTAAAACCTTTTCGATGTAATCCATGCGAATCGGAAACTCCTTAAGTCACGGGTAGCAGCCTAATCAGTGCGCCGACTAACGCACTGGAAGTATCAGTTCATAAAAACTGCATCAACCATTAATTAGCTTTGCTTAATCTAGCTTAACGCAATTAACAGGGAAGCGGGGCAATGATTTTTCCAATCCTGACACTTTTTCCCTTTCTAACCCCGAAAGAAAGACGTTCTAATCAAAAACCTTTAACAAACCTAGAAAAACTTATTAATCAGAAATTGATTTGGAAGCTTTGTCTTTTACATTGATATCATAACGTTGCGGCTTTATTAAGCAGTGCTAAGGGATTATGAGTTTTAACTCTCTACTTAACGGAGCTAATTCAACACTTGTCGCCGACAGCACTGGTTCAGACTGTTGCTCTTACCCCATTTGCTAGGCTGCCTTTGGCGTCTTTGCACCATGAATATTGATGTTGATATCACCACGCTCATTGGTCTCAGTGGCGCATTTTTTAGCACGATCGCCTACTTCCCTCAGGTGGTCAAAACCTGGCAAACAAAGTCCGCTGAGGATATGTCCTGGGCGATGTTGATTGCTTTATGTATGGGCATCGTGCTGTGGTTGGTTTATGGACTTAAGTTGCACAATATGCCGTTGATTGCAGCAAATATTGTGACGTTGACCTTTACAACGACGATTTTGGGGCTGAAGTTTGCCTACTCGTCGAAGCAGGACGGTAAAATCGGCTGGCGACGCAAGCGAGTTGGATAAGGTTGTAATGGCAAAGTCGGCGATAGGGCACACAGGGCAAAAGGGCTGGCGCTGGCCACTGTTTCGTCTAGGGGTAGCTGTTTTGGTGGCGTCTCCGATAGGGGCAATGGTGGACCTTGCGATTGCTCCCAGTCCGGCGATCGCCCAGCTCCCGCGCGATCGTATTTATGGAAGCCGAGGGGGGGGGGGGGCGGGGCGGGGGGAGAGGGAGAGGGAGGGGGGGGGGGGGGGGAGGGG
>CALCTI010000106.1 GCA_937894105.1 uncultured cyanobacterium | reverse complement strand
GTAAGTACGGTGACGCCTATGACGACGGGGACGACGATTGGGATGACGACGAGTGGTTTTAGGACGTTTGAGGTGGAATGGAAAATTTTCGCAATTATTATCAAATCCTCGGACTGTCCTCAACGGCTACCAACGACGAAATTAAACAGGCGTTTCGGCGCTTGGCTCGCACCTGTCACCCGGATTTAAACCCGGGGGACAAGGTGGCGGAGGAAAAGTTTAAGGCGATCGGGGAAGCCTATGAGGTGCTGTCGGACGCCAGCCGCCGGGCCCAGTACGACGAATTTAGTCGCTACTGGAACCAAAAGGGATTTCAGGGTAAAGGCGCTCGCAAAAAGTCCCGCACCAAAGTTGCCAAGCCTCCTCGCACTGCCGCTCGGGCTCGGGTGGCCACGGAAGTGCCCCCGGCAGACACCATGGATTTTGGGGAGTTTGCCGACTTTAATAGCTTTGTGGATCGCCTGTTAGAGCGACGTCCTCCCCCTCGCACCGGTCCCCCCAAGCCGGGCAGCAAGGATTATTATCGCCCTGGCAATACCCGCACTTCCTACACCGTCGGCGCTCGTAAGGGGCGGGATGCGGAGGCGCGGCTGACGATTCCCCTGACGACGGCCTATGCGGGTGGACGGGAGCGGATTCGCCTGGAGGATGGGCGATCGCTCGAAGTAAGCATGCCAGCGGGGCTAGTGACGGGACAGCGGGTGCGGCTCAAAAATCAGGGTGTTGACGGCGGCGACTTGTATTTAAAAATTACCGTTGCGCTCCACGATTTTTTCAAGCTAGACGGGATGGATTTATTTTGCCAAGTGCCGGTAACGGTTCCGGAGGCGGTGCTGGGCGGGGCGATCAAGGTGCCTACCCTGGATGGTTGGGTGAAGATGACCCTGCCGCCGGGGGTGCGCCAGGGACAGCGGCTGCGAATATCTAATAAGGGCTATCCCATGGATGAAGGTCGTCGAGGGGACCAAATTGTAGAAATTCAAATTCAAATTCCCAACCAAGCCAGCGATGACGAAAAAGCCCTGTACCGTCAACTCAGGGACCAGGACCAGTCCAACCCTCGCGGACAATTGCCCGTTTAATGGGGCTTGGGGGAAGCTTTAATAGCTTTAAGGAACTTTGCGTTAAACCTCGTTCTGATAAAGGATCTCGTCGGGCTATTTCTCGGTCGAAGGGTTTCAGGTAAAGTTCTAAGTTATGAAAACCACTGAAGATACAACTTTTTTAAATTTAGACGAGGCGTTTGACAGTCCGCTCGATCATCTGTCCGATGCTGACGGACCGCCTCCTAATGTGGAAGAAATGTTGGCGGCACTGGAGTCTGGCGATTCGGAGCAGCGTATCTTGGCGGCTCGTGCCTTTTGTGAAATTGAAGACCAGCGGGCGATCGCCCCGTTAATTCAGCTTTTGGACGATCCCTGTCCCCTGGTGCGAGTCAGTGCAGCCTATGGACTGGGGCGCAATACATCCCCTGAAGCGATCGCCGCCCTGGTCCAGCGCTATGACAAAGAATGGAACGGCTACGCCCGAAAAGGCATTGTGTGGGCATTGGGCACCTGTCAAAACCCCGAAACCGTTGATCCTCTCCTGAAGGCCCTGAAAACTGATATTGCAGCGGTGCGCCTGTGGGCTGCCAGCTCCCTGGGACAAATGGGGGAGGCAGACTACGAAAACGCCGTTAAAGCCGTGCCGCCACTCATTATTGCCCTGCGCCAAGATCCGGTTCCCGCCGTGCGAGGTAACTGCGCCTGGTCCTTGGGGCAACTGTGTCGCGACCTGCCGTCCAACGCCATCTATGCGGGGGCGGTGGATGCCCTAATCGAGGCATTGGTGGAAGAAGAGGAGCTGGGCATTAAGGATGACGCCCGCTCGGCATTGCTGAAGCTAGGGGATCCCCGTGCATTGCAAATTATTGAGGAGTTGGAACAGGAAGGGTGGCTATAGTTCGAAGGTGGCTGAATTTCAAAAGTAACTTAATTTTAAGTTAATAGAATTATTGCGATCGCCACCCGCAAAACTAGCGCCTGGCAAATTTCAGAGGTCTAAAATCAGGACATCCCAATTACCGAGAGGATCCGTACTGTGGTTGAGCCCTTACTTGTTGGCATTGTTCTAGGATTAATTGCAGTTACTTTAGCTGGACTATTCTTCGCCGCCTATATGCAATACCGCCGCGGCAGCCAGTTCGATTTATAGCTTTTTGACTGATAGCTTTTTGACTCTCGGAGTTCTACAGTGCGTTTTTCAGGCGATTCATCGAGGTGCGTCGTCAAATAATCCCCTGGGCGATGTGGATCCTGGGTTGTCGATTGATCCAATGAACTGCTGACGAAAGACCGATTGATCTAATGATGGACCAGCTTTGTAGAAGCCTGGTCCATCATTGTTATGTGTCGTCAATGGGTAAACCTCGTCGATGGAGATATTGGTAGGCAATTATCACTTTCACGGTGAGCAGCTGTCTCAGGGCGACTCTCCAACGAAGGCGTTGCCGCTGCTATTGCTTCATGGTTTTATGGGATGCGGCGAGGATTGGCAGGGCGTTGTGGAGGCGTGGAAGACTTTACCGGGCGATCGCCCCCCCTCCGTTTATGCCCTAGATTTGCCCGCCCACGGGCGCACTCGCCTGTGCAAAGACGGCCCCGCCGCTTATGGAATGGCATCAACGGCTCAAGGGGTAAAACAGTGGACCCAAAAGGTGCTGCCGGGACCGTGGGCGATCGCCGGATATTCCATGGGGGGCCGCCTAGGGTTGTATTTGGCGGCCCATTTTGCTGCGGATTTTCCGGTGACCGTGGCGATCGCCGCTTCTCCAGGGTTAGAGAGTCAGGGCGATCGCCAAACTCGCCAAGCTTTGGATAATCAACGGGCGAAAGCTTTAGAGCAGTGTGCCAAAGATAATTCCTTTGAAGACTTTTTAAACAACTGGTATCAAATGCCCCTGTTTTCGAGCTTGGCAAGCCACCCCAGTTTTGACGCTATGCTAAGTCGCCGTCGCCGCAATAATCCCAGGTTACTAGCCCAGTCTTTGCGGTTCTTGGGATTTGGACAGCAGCCGTTTTTACTACCAGTGTTAGCCAATTATTTGGGATCCCTTACGCTGGTGGTTGGCGATCGCGATTCAAAATTCATTGAAATTAATCGAGAAATTGCCCGCCGTTGCCCCCGCGCCATGCTGACCGTTATTCCTAACAGTGGTCACACGGTGCCCCTTGAGAATCCCGTCGCCCTCGCTAAAATTCTTGCCCAGTGTTTAGGACGCTAATTTTTAGGGCGCTAATTTAATACTCGAAGCTGTTGAAGGCGATTGCCCAGCGCCTGCCCAAATTTCCCCTTGCAATCCTTAGGATTGGGGCATCGCATTAGCTGGTAGGAGGGCAAGTCAAACGGGTATACCCCTGGGGAATCCGCCGGGCGGCTGTCTAGCACCAAAATCTGATCCGCCGGTTTAACCGCCAGCCCATATCCCAATTCCAGCACCACCTGGGGCGAGGGCATCAGCAAGCCGGGATCCGTCCCCACGGTGGTTAGCGTCGTTGTATCCGCCACAAATACCAGGCATTGGCGAATTTGCCGCGCTAAGGTTTGGGTCAACCGATGTACGTTATCCGCCAGCCTTGGGGACTCTATTACCGTTACCGGCACCCGCAGTTGTTTTTCAATGGTGCCCAAATACTCTTTGGCGATCGCCCCCCAATCTTCTCCATTAACCGCCCCGCTCACTAAAATCGTTGGCTCCAAATAGGCGGCAACATCGCGCTTTGTAAAATAAATTTCCTGGCTGATTAGATCAATATTGGCGATTCCGTAACCACCGCTACCCTCGACATAATACTCTACCAGCTCTCCCTCCAAATAGCGCCTATACCACGACGAAGCCTTCACTTCCGCTGCATCGTCCAAAAAATCTGCCCGCAGCCCCGACTTCAGCAAACTTTTCTTGCTTAGGCGCAAATCGTGGGGACGTTGGTCTATCTCTGCAATGGGCTCATAGCCGTCTAAATACCAAGCCTTCAGCGCAATAATAGCCATAGGGAACCGCCCCAAAAAACTGCCTAGCCCATGTTACTCTAGCCCCAAAAATCCAGCCGTAGCTAGACCTCAAACTGCCCCTAAAAAGCCCCAAACAGCGCAAAGGGGATGGACGGCCATCCCCATAGGGTTTAAGTCTTCGGTTATCGATAAAATCGGTGACAGATCTAACAAACTTTAGATAAATTTCCTGGTGTTGACGCTAATACTTTGAGTGGACGATTTCAAGACAAGAACCAACCTTAAATAAGCCTGACTTACGATTGTCTACTACCAAAAAATACTGGCAAAAAATCACAGTCAGCTCAATTTATTGTTTTTCTTTAACGGACCAATCGCCCTAGAACTCCTTTGCAACAGTCATGGAAACATCTAGTTTTGCCTTAGAATCCGTCCATAACAGACGAGACAAACACGCAGTATAACTGCTATAGATGAGATTTCCCTCCCACTATTGAATTAACTAAACTGACCATTTGCGTCAGGAAGCTTCTTCTTGCTTCTGAATTCAATCTATCATTTACCCTTTTCATAACCTAGGGCGATATACCAAAGTTTACGCAAGTTGAGACGCTGCATTAGTTCATTGAATATTGATTGTTGCCCCTCGCATCAGTATTGATAAAATCGCGATCGCCAACCCAAAACCCTTTATTAAGAGCTGTCATTAATTAAATTTCAAGCTCAACAGCGGAAAGAATTGCAGCCCCTGATCTTTTTGTTTAAAAGGGCGTGTACTTCGCACTGCGCGTCAGCTTTTTGGCGTTTGATGTACGCCCTAGCCTCCCTCATCAAACGCCTCTTCAGCTCCTGCGGCGCGGCTCAGCTCTTCCTCTAGCAGCTCTTGATAAATCACCGGCAACTTTGGGGTCATCACATTAGGCTCAATGCCGTAGCCCAGGCTGGTCCAAGTTCCCGATAAACGCTTCAATACAACGCCAAGCTTGTTTTCCTTTAGCAGGGCAGCGATGTCGAACCCCCAGGCTCGGCGATCGCTTAGCCAGCGGTATACCACCTCATCTTGGTAGCGGGGCTCGAAGCTATAGGTGGACCACCATAGCCAGTTGCTGGCCTGGGGGTGGTAGCGCTTGGCTTTGTCCGCCCAGGTAATGTCTAAAAATTGGTAGCGACCGGCGGCGGTGGAGCAGTTGCCGCGATTGGGACCGGCGGCAATGGTGACGCAGCGGCGAGGGTGGTCGCTGTAGTCGGAAATGTAGCTGCCCCCGTAGATCACGTCGTAGGGGCGATCGTAGTTGGATTCGCTGGCGGAAATGGTGCGCATCAGGGCGCGTAAGTGGGGGTCGCCCCCTTCCATTGCTAGAGGCGGTGATTTAAACCCGTTGGATAGCTCGGTGGGAGCACCGAAAAAACTGGGTAGGCTGCCGCGATTTTGCAGCCAGTACATCATGACTAGTCCTGAGCCGCACACCGTCATGCCCCAAAAGAAGGAGGCCAGGGCGGAAGGTTGCTGCCTCTTGGGACGCTTATTTTTATCTCCTTTGGGGGGCGATCGCCGAGGTGAGGGCATGGGAAATAAACGCAACGTGACCAGATGCAGGGTGGCGAGATGCCGAATAACTAAGCGAAGAAAACCGGGCGCAAAACTTACGGGCTATAAACTCAGCCTAGGCGGCAAGGGGGGACACGGGCACTGATTTTAAAAACTCGGTAACACACTGATCATAGGTAGCTTCGTCTTCCAACATAGGAAAGTGCCCGGTTTTTTCAATTAACTGGTAACGCACCTTTTCCGTGTTTAAATCGGCGGCCATTGCGCCCAATTTCGGCGGAATAATCTGGTCAAACTCCCCGGAAATTAACAGGGTGGGCATGGTTAACGACTCAAAAGCCCCCGGCATTGTTTCCACCGCCTGCAAACTAACGGCCGAAAAAATTGTCCCCAATGCCGCATCGAAGTCCGCTTGCAAAAAGTCTTCTAAAAATAACTTTTGGTCTGCCAAAGGAATGGAACGATGTAAAAATCGCGACATAAAAAGCTGAGGCACTAAGGGCAGCTTGCCTAACCATGAGGGGCGAAACAGAACCACATAGCGCCCAAAAACGTAGAACGTTTCAAACGCCAGCTTGTTGTATTCAAAAATTCCGCTACAGGTAAGGATAAGCGCGTCCAGGGACTCGCCCCAACGCTGGGCAAAGAGGACGGCGATCGAGGCTCCCATGGAGTGAGCGTTAATGGTGACCCGCTGAAGCTTAAGGTGATCCAAAAGCTGGTGCAGGTCGTCGGCGAATGCTTCTAACAAATACGGATCGTCATCCCTGTTTGGCGACCGAGCCGGGGTCGCTGATGGACTAACGGAGCGCCCAAAGCCACGCAGATCATAAATTAGGCAATCGTAAGAGTTGCACCACTTTTTTGCCGTCGATCGCCAATAGGATCCCGATCCTCCCCAGCCGTGCACGAAGACCATCACCGGCTTTTGCGACTCACCTGGCGTGTCTGGACGGCTCCCTGCGGTCACCCATTCGTAATAATGATCAAACCCACGGATTTCGACCGAACCTTCTGTGATTTTTGCGGCAATCGTCGGCTCGTCCAAAGGCGTTGAAACCCCATCCATTTAGGCAGACTCCGGTTTAGGCAGCGAGGACGGGTGCAGCAATAGATCCGCCGTGGATCGTTTTTCCACCATATCGCCCGTAATCGTACAGCGGGTCACATCTTTACGCGACGGCACCTCGTACATCACATCCAGCATCAGCTCTTCCACAATGCTCCGTAATGCCCGCGCTCCGGTTTTGCGGCGGTGGGCTTCCTGGGCGATCGCCTGCACCGCATCGCTGGTAAACGTCAGCTGCACATTGTCCATATTCATCAGCTTCTGATATTGCTTCACCAACGCATTCTTAGGCTGGGTCAAAATCTGCATCAGCGCCGCCTCATCCAACGGCTCCACCACCGCTACCACCGGCACCCGCCCAATAAACTCAGGGATCATCCCAAATTTCACCAAATCTTGCGGCTCCATATGTTGCAACGTATCTGCCATACGCTTCTCCTTACTTTGCCCAGCCTCCTCCTGCATAAAGCCCATAGACTTCTTGCCGGTACGCTGCTCCACCGCCTTGTCAAGCCCCACAAACGCACCACCACACACAAACAAAATATTGCTTGTATCAATTTGAATGCAGTCTTGGTAAGGATGCTTACGTCCCCCCTGGGGCGGCACATTTGCCACAGTGCCCTCCAGCATCTTCAACAGGGCCTGCTGGACCCCTTCCCCAGAAACGTCCCGCGTAATCGACGGATTCTCACTTTTGCGGGCGACCTTATCAATTTCGTCGATATAAATAATGCCGCGCTGGGCTTCATCTACATCAAAATCCGCCACCTGAAGCAGGCGCAGCAAAATATTTTCAACGTCCTCACCCACATAGCCCGCTTCCGTCAAAGTAGTCGCATCGGCCACCGCAAAAGGCACATCCAGCACCTTTGCGAGGGTCTGGGCCAGCAGGGTCTTACCACAACCCGTGGGGCCAATTAGCAATACATTAGATTTTTGCAGCTCAACGCCATCTTTCTCTGGCGAAACGCTGACGTCACTACCATTGTCACCTTTTTGCCCCTGCTCTTGCAGACATGCCAGTCGCTTGTAATGGTTATAAACAGCGACGGATAGCACTTTCTTGGCGTCGTCTTGACCAATAACATGCTCGTCTAAATGCTTTTTCAGTTCCCGTGGTTTAAGCACACGAATGGGGGACGACTTGTTGGTGCGGCTACGGCTGCGATCGCCCGCTTCCGGTCGAGACACAGGAGAACTATTGCCCGTTGCGTCTCCGCCGAACAACTCTTCGTCCAGGATTTCGTTACATAGGTCAACACATTCATCACAGATGTAAACCCCCGGTCCGGCTATTAACTTGCGGACTTGCTCCTGAGATTTGCCGCAAAATGAACACTTTAAATGGGAGTCGAACTTAGACATAGTTGCCTCTTAACGTCTCTCGCAAATGGCTAGATCCCTTCTAGCGCCTTCCTTAAGCAACGTCTTTACAGTAAAGATTGCCTCAGAAAAAAAATACAAGCGCCGGTTTAAAAACTGCTGTCTGCAAATTTGCTTGAGTCCATACGATGACATTATGCCTCAATTACACCGAGACGCGGGGCGCTTCCTCAATATATTGTTTAGTGTTTACAGAGACCGTTGAACCCAGGTTTTAAGCCCGTCAAATCAGTGGACTTTTTGGGCAAATTATCGCCCTCACCCTAGATCCTTCTCCCTGACAAGGGGGACTTCGGAGGCGTTTTTTTTTGCAAGCGTTTACCGATTTTCCTCCCCATTTTCTCCCCTGGCACTCGGAGAGAAGCGATGTCCTAGGCAGTGCCGTTCGCGCAGCGTTGACTCCATTAATGGGAGGGGACCAGTCTTTGCCATTCCTGCGAGGGGGCTAGGGCATGTCATCAATTAATCTCCAGAAGCCTTATGCAGTGGGGAGTACGCGCCCTTTAAA
>CALCTI010000105.1 GCA_937894105.1 uncultured cyanobacterium | reverse complement strand
ATAATGGTTGATTTTTAGAGTGAGCCCGTGTATTTGTTTTAGGAGCTCGATCGCTGACGGTGGTTGCTTGACGGATCGGATTAACGAGTTGCATACCAGGGACTCCCCCACGTGAAGGTCGGACTGTTGCCAGTAATCATGTCTCTTGTTTACTTATTATGACTGGACATGTGGAAACATGAAGTATTGAACTTCACCAGAAAAATAAACTCGCTCCCCCGTGATGGCATTCCCTTTGAGGTGGATATTCAAAGCGAATGTCCACGGCACGAATGGTTTGGGTGCAGTGACTTCAGTGGCTAATGGGGCTGGGGCGATCGCCGATTATTGAACCGGAATACGGATATAGAATGTGGTGCCCTGTCCCCATTGGGAATTACAGATAATGGACCCATTGTGCTGCTGGGTAATGATTTGGTAGCTGATGGACATGCCCAGTCCTGTGCCCTTCCCGACAGGTTTGGTTGTAAAAAAGGGATCAAAAATGCGAGATTGTAATTCGGGTCTTATGCCCTGTCCTCGATCGGCGATCGCAATTTCCACCTGGTCGCTGCCATCCTGACTTTTGACCTGCTGCGTGGAGATTCCAATGCGGTAGATATTCTGCCCGTCCCCGTTTTGCCCCTCTTCCTGATTAAATAACGCGTCACTCTCCCTGGCGGTGACA
This sequence comes from uncultured cyanobacterium, assembly GCA_937894105.1. Classification (GTDB taxonomy): domain Bacteria; phylum Cyanobacteriota; class Cyanobacteriia; order CACIAM-69d; family CACIAM-69d; genus CALGDE01. The sequence continues at coordinate 4,600 of CALCTI010000105.1, read as the reverse complement.
CATTTCAGCACTTTTTCTCGATCCTGAATCGCATCAAGGGCGTTGGATAAAACGTTCATAAATACCTGATTGAGCAGCCCAGGATAACAGCTTACTTCCGGTAGTTTTCCGAACTTTTGGTCAACGGTAATTTCCGATTGGGTCTGATTTCCCTTCAGGCGATGACCCAAAATCCCCAGGGTACTTTTCAAACCCTCATGAATATCCACCGTTTTTCGACCTGCCTCATCCTTTCGCGAGAAATTCCGTAGGGACAACACAATATTCTGAATGCGTTCAGTGCCCACCTGCATCGATTGCAAAATCTTTGGCAAATCCACCTGGATAAAATTCAGCTCTAGGGCTTCTAAGGCTTGCTTCTCTTTCGTATCCAAAGCTATCTGATGGCGATCGCAAATCCTTTGATACAACTCAATCATTTGGAATAAGCTCGCCGTTTGATCCTGCACATGGACCAAATTTCCGTGGATAAAACTCACTGGATTATTAATTTCGTGAGCCACCCCAGCCACCAAATGCCCCAAAGAGGACATCTTTTCGCTTTGCAGCATGTGGACTTGGGTTTGCCTCAACTCCCGCAACGTTTTCTTCAATACCGCTGCTTGAGTCTGTAACTTACTTTCGGCCGCCTCGCGCTCCCGAATTTGCTCCTGCAAGCTATTGACCACCGTTTCCAAATCCCGAGTGCGCTGCTCAACTTTCTGCTCCAGCGACTCATTCGCCAATGTTAATTCCGTTTCAGTAATCTGGCGCTCGATCGCAATTCGAGCCAAATACGTGGCCTTATCCACCAACTCACGGTCGCGCGCCGTGGGCTTATAAGGACAAGGGTGATACATGGCAAAGGTGGCCAACACCTCCCCGTGGCGATCCAAAATCGGCGTAGACCAACAGGATCGAAGCCCAAACTTTAGGGCCAAATCACAGAAATTTTTCCACAGCGGATCCGTTGTAACATCTTCCACGACCACCGATTTTTTACTATAAGCAGCAGATCCGCACGATCCCTCTCCAGGACCGATTAACATGCCGTGAATAACATCACAGTATTCCTTGGGCAAGCTGGGGGCTGCCCCATGGAGCAGTCGACTTTCCTGGGCGTCAAATAATAAAAACGAGCAGTACAGTTCCTGATCAGAGTGAGCTTCTATCACTAAAGCTAATTGGCTGAGTACTGTTTCTAAGGATTTTCCCTGGGCAATTCCCTCAAGAACCTGATTTTGTCCCTCCATCAGAGAAGTAATCCACTGCACATTTTCAAGATTGGTGGAATCCTTCAGTATCGTAACCAGTGCCTCAGGCGTCAGATTTTTTAAATTTATTTGAGTGGTTTTTTCAGGAACACGCATAACAAGCAGTTGAAAACAGTGTGAGTGAATGGTGTGAGATTAACTGAGAAAAAACGAATAATCCGACATTAAATCTAAAAATAATGTTGAGGTAATCGTTTGATTCGAAGTCTTTTAAAACCAGAAGGCGTTGTTGCATTATTAACCCTCAATGCCCAGGGTGTTTAGGTGAATTTATTAGAGGTTTACGTATTGGAGGAGGTGGAAATAGGATGTTGTTGGCGCTCCTGTCCTCTTAAACCCCTAATATAACTGTATTTATTTTTATGCAACGACGCTAAAGCAGGAAGTAATATATCATTCACCGTTGAGTCATTACTGGTCTTCATGAACAGCTTTTGGCTGAATGAAAGTAAGATAAGTCATTCCTTAAACAGCAGTTTATTCAACGAAAAAAGGACCGAAGCAGGGGGCACAATCCTACTGCGATCGCGTAACCAATGGGTATCAATTCAATCATTAACCGTCAGTAAGTGGACTGGAACTGGGGATTTGTGGGGCATTGGATCAGATTTCAACTGTGGCAGTGTTGAGGTTGCAATTTAGGGCGAACTTTAAGTCATTGGCGTTGCTGAGAGATATGAGGTAACTTTTTCCACTGATAGTTGCTTTGTTGCCATTAGTCTTAGTCTTAGCTCTTCCTATTGCCAGGGTTCTGGCGATCGCCGTAACGATTCTCCATTCCTTCAGCGTTAAAATTTTTGCTCCCAGATTTATCTCCGTAGAAAATTCACAGATAAAATCTTGATGGTGGCGCTGGGTCTTTCCGTGCCAAGGTTGTTCGTACGGTGGCGCTATTTGGCGATCGCCCCAGCCCGTTTTTTGTTACCCTCTCCTGCCGCTGTTGCTCGCCGCCTTTATTGACGCCCCTTTCCATGACCTCCGCCCCGGATCCAAACCAGCCCTACGACGATAATTTGAACCACAATTTGTTGCGATCGCTCCCCAAGGACGCGGCAATGGTGGTGGAGCTGGGGTGCTATCGCGGCGCACTGGGGGAAGCCTACAAACGTCTCACTCCACACTGTACCTACATTGGCATTGAAATTAACGAGGATGCGGCGGCGATCGCTCGATCCCGTCTCGACAAAGTAATTACCGGCAATGCGGAATCGCACGATTTTGACCCAGGCATCCATCCCGGCACCGTGGACTGCGTTATTTATGGCGACGTGCTGGAGCATTTTGTTAATCCGTGGGACACCTTAGCCAAGCATCGCCAATGGCTGAAGCCAGACGGCATCATCCTGGCGTGTATTCCCAACGTGCAGCATTGGTCTGTGATTCGCGATTTGCTATTGGGAAAATGGGAATATCGCGACCAGGGGCTGATGGACCGCACTCACCTACGATTTTTTACGCGGGAAAGTATTGAACAGCTATTTAAACAGGCGGGGCTAGAGCTATACGCCATGTTCCCGGTGGACCAGCGCCGAGATCAGGGCTTTGAAGAATTTAAACGGATTTTGGAGCCTGCCCTCCAGCGTTTAAAAGTGCCCATGGCTACCTTCGATATTCAAGGGGCAGCGTATCAGTACGTGGTGCGCGGTCGGGTGGCGCAACCGAATCCTGTGCGGCGGCTGTATTTACAAACGTTGGTGATGGAGGAAAAAGCGTGCAAGCGGGTGCGGGTGTCGGAGCCCAATTATTTCCTCGAGGCGGTTCCTGGAGTTCGCACCTTTTCGAGCGATCGCGATGCCCGGTTAGGGTTGGAGCGTCCAGGGGAGCAAACGGTGTTTATTTGGCAGCGCCCAATTTTGCTGTATCCCGAGGATATTCCTACGGTGAAGCAGGTGCTAAATCGTGGGTATCTGGTGGTGGTGGAGCTGGATGATGATCCCCTGCGCTGGAAAGATCGTGGCGATATTTTATTTACCTATCGAGCGGTCCACGCGGTGCAAACGTCCACGGAAAAGCTGGCGGGATTTATACGGCAAATTAACCCCCATGTGGCCGTGTTTCCCAACCAAATTGGCGAGCTTCAACCGCCTCGCACATATTACAAGGACTCCCAGGCTCCGGTACGGTTATTTTTTGGTGCCCTAAATCGCCAGGAAGATTGGCGATCGCTGATGCCGGCCTTAAATCGGGTCATGCAAAAGTGGGGAAGCCGTGTCCATGTGGAAATCATTTACGACAAAGAATTTTTCGAGACCCTGGATACGCCCCACAAAACCTTCCAGCCCTTTGTGCCCTACCTCACCTATCGCGATACGCTCAAAAAATGCGATATTGCCATTCTTCCCCTGGGCGCAACCCGCTTTAACTCTTTAAAATCTGACCTGAAATTTTTGGAATGTGCGTCCTGTGGGGTCACCGTGCTGGCAAGTCCAGTGGTTTACGACGAATCCATCCAAGACGGTATGACCGGGGTACTCTTTCGAAATCCGGACGAGTTTGAAGAGCGTTTAAATGGGTTAATTGAAAATTCCCAGCAGCGTCAGGACATTGCTCGCCGTGCCTATGATTGGGTGAAGGATAATCGGGTTCAGGCGCTGCATTTTCGCGATCGCTACGATTGGTATTGCCAACTCTATGACCGCTTGCCCGAACTCAACGACTCCCTGCGCCGCCGCGTCCCAGAACTTTTTACGCCTTAACAGTAAATTCACCTTAGCAGTCATGCACCTTAGCAGTCATGCACCCTAACCGTAACGACGCCTGAAACCTTACAGAAGGGGATCACCTGCGGATAAAGACAGGATTGAGGGGCTCGTTGCTCCGATCACCTGATTCATAATCGTGCCGAAATATAAAGTCACTGGGACAAACGATTCGATACTGCTGGAGTAGCGCGTGGAAGCGTAACTGAGGACCGTGTCCAGGGCACCGTTGCCATCCACATCAATAGACTGAAAGCTGAGCGCACTGGTTGAAAACTCCCCCGTCAGCACTATCCTGTCCCCCTCGCTGGCGTTGAAATCAGTAATTTGGTCCGCCCCTTGGATAGTTTCCCCCAACTCTGACCGGTCAGTTCTCAGGACAAACGTATCGCCTCCCGCCCCACCGGTCAGACTATCCGTCCCCAGATCACCCACCAAGAGGTCGTTCCCCCCATCTCCAAATAGTTGGTCGTTATTCTGACCGCCACGAATATAGTCTGTTCCAGGACCTCCCCTTAACCGGTCGTCGCCTTGGTTGCCGTTGAGGATATCGTTGGCGTTTTCGCCACTAATGGTGTCTTGGCCGTCTCCACCGAAGCGAAGGTCATTGCCGTTGTGTCGAGTAGTGGCGTCGGCTCCCGCAGGGGG
>CALCTI010000104.1 GCA_937894105.1 uncultured cyanobacterium | reverse complement strand
ACTGCCCCAAGGGCTACGGACGAATTTACTGTGCCGCAATCCTCTCCCGTTGTCCCTCCTTCCGCAAATTCGACATCTTCAGCCCGTCCGAGCTTGCCTCGTTTTTCCGCCGAGTCTGCTCCTGAAAGTAGTGCCCCGCCGCAAAATTGGTCCCTATCGTCGGGGTTTTGGCAGGCGACTGAGCGATCGCCCACCCTAAAAGATATGTCGCCCCAAGAATCCCAAGTTCAAGAATCCCAAGCCCAGGAATCCCAAGCCCAAGAATTCCAAGCCCAAGAATCCCAAGTTCCAGGGAATCGCCCCCAGGACCAGAAGGACAAAATTGCTGCCAGTGGGGAGAATTTGGGCGTTTCTGAATCTGCCCCAGAGCCTAATTCCGAGGACGTTCAGCGAATTGACGATCAGCGAATTCCAGAGCCCAGGGCGATCGCCTCGGAACCGGTTCAACTGTCACAGCCCGTGCAGAACCCCAGCCCGAATTCACCCAGCCAAAATTCAGACGAAACCCTCCACCAGCCCAATGCGGAGTTGGCACAGCTCCGGGCGGAGAACCATCAGCTCTATGAGCACATTGCCCAAATGGAAATGCTGTTGCAGGAGTGTCAGGCGACGTTGGAGTTGCAGATGATGCGATCGCAAACCCAGGAAAGCCTAATTGAGCGACAGACCCAGGAGCTGGAGGAGACCCACCAAGCGCTGCAACAAACCCAGGCAGAGGCGAATCGGATCTTGACGGAGCTGGAAAAGTCCGGACGAATTTTGCACCATCAATCCCAGGAATTGGCGGACGCGAAACAGTTGGGCGCAGGTTTACAAGGGGCTTTGGAGCAGACTCAACAAGAGGTATCGCGCTATCAGGTGGTGGTGGAAACCTTGACCCAGGAACTCGACAATAGCCAAACTCGCATTGCCCACCTGGAGGAAACCTGCGCCCAGTTGCAGCAGCGATCGCTCAACCAAGACACGGCGATCGCCCAAACGGAAGCCGACTGTCAGGAGCTACAGTCGCGTCTCAACCGCCAACAACGGCAGACCCTGCACTTCCGGTCGGCGCTGGAACGGTGTTTGGGCATGAATCTAACAACGGAGCTAGAGCTACAGGGCTCTGGCACCATCCAGCCTTGGTCCTTGGGAGACAACGCCCCCCAGAGCGATGAAGCGCATCATGGGGCTAGCCCACCGCCCCCTGCGGCTCAAAATGCTTCCCTTGGGGAAAACACGATTCAACAGGACACCATTCAGCAGGACAATACTCTCCCCGAGCAGCCCCAGCAGCCCCAGGAGATCTATCCGTCGATTCCCATGTCTCCACTGGCTTCGACGCCCATTACACTGCCGCCCCTGGGGGAAATCACCGATGCGGAGATTGACGAGCCGGTGGAAGTGTCGCCGTCGGATATTGTGGCGCTCTTGGATTGGAATTTAGAGGAGTCGACAGAGCTTCACGGGGAGGAGGCGATCGCCGCTGCGGATCTCGAGGGTGAGATGGAAGGTGAGATGGAAGAGGCCGATATTGAAGACGCCAGCATTGAAGACGCCAGCATTAACGGGGTGGACATTAACGAGGCGGATGGGGAAATTTTGAGCGGCGAGGTGGCGATCGTCCAGCCCTCCTCCCCAGGTGAGTCTCCAACGATGGACATGCCCTTTGCCAATGTGCCCCCGAATATTCAACAACCGCCCCAACGGAAAAATCCCCAGCAGCCAGCCCCGGAGACCCATAAGCAGCCCCAGGCCAACTTGCAATCTTTAGGCGCTGAGCTACTCAATCTCCAAGGAATTTCAACTCCTCACCAATCCCAAGAAGCGCCGCCTCACGATCAGTCCTTTGTGCCGTCCGCCGACGGCGCCCCAGAGGCTGAAACTCAAGAGCCCCATGAGACCCATGAAAATCTTTCTTTCTCCCTAGAGGACTCGGACATTGACGAGTCAGAAACTCGACACTCATTGTCTTCCGTCGATCTGCCTCGTTTTTCGCAACCTTAAACGCCGCCATAACAAAGAAAGTATTGTTTTTTGATCGCAACCAAAGACAATTCGCGAAAAGGCTCACATCTTTTTCTCGCTTGCAAGCTGAGTTCGACGCAAAAAGTCCCCCTAATATCAAGCTTGGCTAACGCCTTTTGTGTTGAAACAGAGCGGCCATAAAAGCTTTTTCAGGCGTCCTATTAGAGTTTAGAAGGACTATAAAATTCACGCTATCTGTGATGCTCTGGGTAATCCCATGGGCTTTCATCTAACGCCTGGGCAAGCCCATGACTTGCAGGGAGCTGATGTGCTGCTGGGGAAGCTTGAGCTGGATAAGGTGGGAGCATTACTGGCAGATAAAGCCTATGACGCTCAGCAGCGAGTTTTGGATGTGTTGGTTCAGAGCAACTGTGAGGCGGTGATTCCTAACAGAAGCAACCAAAAAGAGCTTCGTGCCTATGACCGTGAGAAGTACAAGTGGAGGCACCTGGTGGAGAATTTCTTCTGCCGGTTGAAGCAATATCGAGCCATCGCCACCCGTTACGACAAGACTGCGCGTAACTTCCTAGGATCGATTCACCTTGCCGCTGCTGTCATCCGGCTTAATTGATGACACGCCCTAGTGTTTTCTAGGGGCTGTTATCAGTTAAATACCAAACTCAATTAAATATCAAACTCAATAGTTGCAAAGGTTTCAGCTTCTAATATTTTTATTTCAAAGGGCGTAGACCTCCCACTGCCGAAGGCCTCTGGAGCTTAATTGACAACACTCCCTAACAATCTCTGCCACTATTGTCTTGGCATATATTAGGGACGATTTTCCGACTGTCCACTGTTTGTGGATGATCACCCACAGCTGGTCAAAATACCGCCACAATTAGATCAGGGTAGATATTACGGCGTATTAAGCGGGTCTTTCTGACTGAGGTTTGAAAGACCCGCTTAATTGTCGGCTGTTTTCCTGTGTTTATTGTTGAGGGTAGGACATGACGGTGAGAACTGGGGCGATTAAGGCGTGGCGATTTTATGGACTAATGGCGATCGCCACAGGATTTCCACTGGCGCTAGTATTGTTTCTGCAACTGGACATGCTGCCGTGGGCCAGCGCCCTATTAACGGTTTATTTGCTGTTGGATCTGAGTTGGCTCGTGGTGCTATTGCTATCGGTGGTAACCACGCGCCACCGGCACCCGGCAATTCAATATTCAACCGCTCACCAGTCTTCAACCGTTCACCAGTCTTCAACCGATCACCAGTCTTCAACCGATCACCAGTCTTCAACCGATCAACAATATAAAACAAATAAACAAAAAAAAACAGATCAAAAGAAAAAAAAAAATAAAA
>CALCTI010000103.1 GCA_937894105.1 uncultured cyanobacterium | reverse complement strand
TGCGCGTCAGACGCTGCGACACCTGGCGCACAATTTGGCGTAAGAGGCGATCGCCCGTAGATTGCAATAGCCCGTCAGGCAAAATTCGCACAAACCGAGGGAACCAAACCGCCACATCTAAATCCAAAGTCCAGGTCACATTCGTGGTCACGCCCTTATCACCCCTGGCGGGCACTTCCACTAACTCCATTGACGCCTTAAAATCCACCCCATAACCCTGGGGCTCATAGCCAGGCACATCAATGGAATGAATACGATAAACCCCTTCATCTTCCGGCAACAGCCGCAGCCCAATTTTCGGCTCCACAAAATAATCAAATGCGCCATAGCGGCCGATAGTGATGGCATAGCTTTGTTCATCCAAAGCATTCACTGCCATCGGATCAGCGCAGCGGGAGAACCACTCTTGGTGAATATCTAGGTAGCGAGCATAGGTTTCCGCGTCGGCATTGATCTCCATATGGTCTTCATAGCTATTGTGAAATCGCATCGGACGATTTTTGTCCAAGGCTTTTTCCTGCTTCATATCTGGACCAAGATCTGAACCAACCGATGCACTATGGATATGAGACATGGGTTCTCGTTTAAACTCCCCAGTAATCTGGAAATTTAAAGGCTGCTAAGAAGAAGCGGCCAAAAGGTTGCCTAGTGCAGTTTTTGAAATTGCGGCTAGCAATATGATTGCGCCTAATTAGAATTGTGCCTGATTAGGCGCGCCTGATTAATTATGCCTGGCTAATTGCGCTTAACCTCTGCACTACCTAGTTTGAAGCCATTGTTATGGCAACGTAGTCCTAAGTTGGGTATCAAGGAACACCATCGCCCCTTAGGGAACGCCCAGCGCTAATTAGCAGAGCAAAAGCGGCTGACCAACTCCCCTACGAATACTGCTCAAGATAATGGGATTTGAACGCCAATATTTAGTGCCAGTATTATCGGCGCACTGGATCAGGAATCGCCCCGCAAAAGTGACCTAAGCACAACTGCTTATTCCCAGAATACCCATGGACACAGGGATTTATCAGGAGGTTGGACATACTGCAACATAAGCCCGCGATGGAAAAGTGCTGTGGGAGGCGCGGCGTATTTAACGATGCAATAGCTTCGGAAAGTAGGGGTGGTGAGGGACTGGCATTGTCAAAGAACAAGGCAGAAAAAGAATTCCGAAGAGTTGCTAATTTTTGTTGAGAATTGAAGGTGCAGTTAAGGGGCTGGGGAGTTTTCGCTCGGTTCAAGGGCGGTTGCGCAAAAAAGGGCATGTTGCTCAAAGTCTTGGCTGGCATGATTTTTCGGCAACGGAGGGGCGATTAACAGGCACTATTTTTGCTTTGGATTTGAGGCGATCCTAGGCAATAGTTCCTCGTAGACAAAAATCTTGGTGTTAATTATTCTCAATAAGGAAATTTAAAAAGCTTTCAAATGTTTCCCGTGGTTTGAATATTTTTTCAGTTTCCAGTGTTTTTCTTTTCGGTTCTCTATTTATATGTGCCAATCACTCGCACCTCGGTTTTTGATGGTTCCTGACTCTGTGGGCGATCGCGTCCTTTTGCTAAATGCTGAAGACGGTTCGCTAGTTGACGACAAATTTATTGACGGCAGTGGGTTATTTTCCACGCCCCTAAATGCGATTCAAGTTGAGAATCAGATTTGGGTGTCGGACCAGGTTGCTGACAGTATTTTTCGCTATAGCCTGAATGGGGAGCTGATTGGGGCGATCGCTGGGGGGTTAGACAATATTCGCGGAATGGAATACGTCAACGGCGTGGTGTATGTGTCCAATGCAGGCGGTGAAAACGGAGCCCCCGAGGGCGGCAAGGTAGTGATTAAATTTGACGCCGAGGGTAACCATCTAGGCTTTTTCGAAGTGGGTAAAGCCTTCGATATTTTGTTTTTTGACGGTGAATTGCTGATTAACGATACCCGTCGCGGCGATGAAGGGGGCGAAAATATTGACCGATACGACCTCGATGGTCATTTGCTGGGCTCTTTCCATGTGTCGGGCGGGGCGGGTATTGATTTTCCCCAGCAAATGGCGCGACGGGCCAATGGCAATGTTTTGGTGGCGGGCTTTTCCGACCCTGGCGGCATTTATGAGTACGATGCCGAGGGGAATCAGGTGGGGCTTTACGATATTGCTGAGGGCTTTGCTAAGCGGGTGCGGGGAGTTCACGAACTAAGCAATGGCAATATTTTGTGGACTGGTGGCGACGGCATTATTTCCACAAATCCAAACACCGGCGAGTCCACTGAGGTTTATACGGTCAATACTTTAGATTTTCGTCCGGCAGCTCGTTATATTGAGCCCCTTTCCGTCGCCTAGGTGAAAAATTCTTTACACTCTAGGCAGCAATGTGGACCTAAAGCATCTTTAGGAGGGCGCAACTATGACGACGATTTTTGTGGCGGGGGCAACGGGGGAAACGGGACGGCGAGTGGTGCGATCGCTCGTCAACCGGGATATTACCGTCAAGGCGCTGGTGCGTGACCAGGATGCTGCTAAGGAAATCCTGCCTGAGGGGGTAGAGTTGGTGACCGCGCCCCTGGGGAGTCGCGAAGAGCTAGGCAAAGTGTTGGCGGACTGCGACGGGATTATTTCCGCTACGGGAGCCCGACCCAGTTTAGATATTACCGGTCCTTACAAAGTGGACTGTGACGGCACTAAAAATTTAGTGGACGCGGCGAAGGATCAGGGCATCGATAAATTCATCATGGTGTCGTCCCTGTGTGTGTCTCAGTTTTTCCATCCCCTAAATCTATTCTGGCTGGTGCTTTATTGGAAGCTTCAGGCGGAGATTTACCTAAAAAACAGCGGTTTAAACTACACCATTGTTCGCCCCGGCGGCTTGAAGAATGAGGATGCGGAAACGCCGGTAATTATGCAAGGGGCGGATAGTTTATTTGAAGGGAGTATTCCGCGATCGCAGGTGGCCGAAGTGTGCGCAGAGGCATTAAACCAGCCGGCAGCGAACAACAAAATCGTAGAAATTGTTGCCAGCGAAGAGGCTCCTCAGCAAGCATGGTCTGAACTGTTTGCATCGGTAGCTTAGGTTGGGCAGGGCGACCGCTGGAGAGGTTGGGATTTCCTAAAGCCCTTTTTTCTGCTTCTCCGCCATTGCTACTTTCACCATAGGAAAAAATCTAGCCTGAGCCTAACAAAACTGAGTTGCGATACCCACCCGTCAAACTTTGGAGCGATCGCCCATCGGCAGGTAAGCAATCGCCGCCAAGCCCGCCTCAGCAATAACGCTAACCAATCGATAACAAGCTACCCCAGCCAACAACGCACCAGGCGAAACCAACTTCCCCAATAATCCCAGCGCCGTTGCCTCGAAAACGCCGACGCCACCGGGGGCACCGGGGACCACTAAGCCCACTAGCCATGACAACCCAAAGCCACTTAGGAGCTGAGGCCAGTGAATCAGAGCGTTGGCATCAAAGGCGGCAACTACGCACAAAAATCCGGCTCCTCGCAGCAGTAGAAATCCGCCTTCTCCTAAAAACGGCAATGTTGGATAACGTTTCATTCCCGCTGTGGTGAGCTGTGGTGGGACCGAGGTTTTATCACTATCTGTGGATGCTGAAGATTTCAGTTTGCTGCGTCCTAATTTTTTTAGCAGCGGATTTAGAAATTTAGGATGGACGCCGATTAGCACTGCTGCTGCGATCGCCCCTTGAACCCACCAATTACCTTGAGGTGCCGCCACTGTGCCCAACAATAACGCCGCCGCCGCCATTAGTAACGGTTCCAAGATGACCGGCGCCGCTGCTCCTGCCCAAGGCATTCCCCATTGGTGGGCGGCGCGGATTCGACCGTAAAAATGCCAC
>CALCTI010000102.1 GCA_937894105.1 uncultured cyanobacterium | reverse complement strand
CGCGATTTAACCCCAAATCCAAAAAGCCCGCCAGTTTCTCCCGGTTAAAGGTGCCCGGATCCATTTCCATAGAAATTTCCACGGTGGGGGCGAGGGTAAAACGAGCTTTCAGAGCCTGGAGAATTCGCCTAAATTGCTCCACGCTTAAGAGGGACGGCGTGCCTCCCCCGAAGAAAATGGTGGTTAAGGGCGGTGATTTGGAGAGCGGCGAATTGGGCTGATCCGTCAGGGGCGCGGCGATAATATCCTGAGTGATCTCTTGAGTTAGGGTGTCCACGTAGCGGCGGATACGATCCGAATTGCTGCCGTCCACAGGGGTTTTTGAGGGGGAACCGCCGGTTTTGTGGGGTACAAATTCTCCGGTGACGGCGATCGCGAAATCGCAATAGTGGCATCGACGGCGGCAGAAGGGAATATGTAAATAAACCGCCCGGGGCACAGGGGAAATTACCGGTCGAACTGCCGAGACGGGCAGCGATATAATAGTGGACATTGGCGGTCCTGCTAGACTGGCTTGTTACGGGTGTTACGGGCTTATGGCAACAGGACGACGAGATGGACTTTTGATAGCGGACCCTCAATAAGCGCACGATGGGCGCATACTGATCGACGATGATCGACACATTAATTATCCTCTCATTTTTAATTGTAGGCGTAGGCGTTGGCTTCTTCGCCGTCGATTCGCTGCCGGAATCTGCCCTGGCTCAGGTCACTAATCTGAACGGGCTAAATCTGGTGATTGGCGGCTTTGGCGCGTTAATGGGGGGCATTGTGGGGCTGACGGTGCAGGCGTTTTACCGGCGGATGGAAGAGCGCATCCAGGCCATGCCGGTGGATCGGTTGCTGGTGCGATCGGTGGGGTTGGTTATTGGGCTATTGGTGGCCAACCTGTTGTTAGCGCCCGTTTTCTTGCTGCCGATTCCTTGGAAATTTGCCTTTATCAAGCCCCTGTTGGCGATTTTTGGCAGCATTGTGGTGGGTTTTACTGGCGTTTCCTTAGCCGATACCCAGGGGCGAGCCCTACTGCGATTAATTAATCCCAGCAGTGCAGAGGCGCTATTAATCAGCGAAGGCACGTTAAAGCCAGCCAAGGCAAAGGTGCTGGACACCAGCTGCATTATTGACGGGCGAATTTCGGATTTATTAGACACGGGATTTTTAGAGGGGCAAATTTTGGTGCCCCAGTTTGTGCTCCAGGAGTTGCAATATATTGCCGACGCCGCTAATGATCAAAAGCGGGTTCGGGGACGGCGCGGGCTAGATATTTTGAATAAAATTCGGGACCGCCATGGCGATCGCATTGTTATTCACCGAGCGGACTACGACGACATAAACACCGTCGATGCCAAGCTGGTGCGGCTAGCGCAGGAGTCCAATGCGGCGTTGTTAACCAACGATTTCAATTTAAATAAAGTTGCCACCGTTCAAGATGTGAAGGTGTTGAACGTTAATGACCTTATGGATGCCCTTCGCCCCAGCTATATACCGGGCGATCGCCTCGAGCTGAAAGTATTACGCCAAGGGAAAGAGCCGGAACAGGGCGTTGGCTATTTAACAGACGGCACCATGGTAGTGGTGGAAACGGGCAATCGCTATGTGGGCGACGAGCTAGAAGTGGTGGTCACCAGCTCCCTGCAAACGTCTGCGGGACGGATGATTTTTGCTCGACCGGGCAAATCTGTAGTTGCATAAGTTTCATAACCCTTGCCAGCGCTGCCTAAACTTGAATTCGACGTAAAGCCCCCCTTGTTAAAGAGCGACCCGTTACGCACAAGTAGGACAAAGCCAGGCAGAAAGGGAGGGACATCGAATCCGTCTATCCTTCGCATAGGGTGCGTGATTAACGCACCGACTCAAAAGCTTTAGGGCGTGTCATCAATTAAGAGCCAGAAGCCTTATACAGTGGGGAGTACACGCCCTTTTAAAACAAAAAAAACTAGGGACTGAAACCGTTACAGCGAGAGGCTTTGAGGTTTAAATGATGACAGCCCGTAGTCTCTGCGCGGTGCGTTGGCAAGCCCCCTACCGCAAAATCCTCTCTGGGCGTGGGTTCGCTAGAGTTTTGCGATGTGGGTAGCTTTTTAAAGGGGGGAGCCAGATTCAGGCAGCGACCTGTCGGCGAACTCGGGTGGCTTAAAATTGCGGCTTAAAATTAGAGATTCAGGCTATCGAGCAAGCGCCCTAGCTGGGGCAAATCAATGGACAGATTCTCTTTGACGCCGCGGGTGAGTTCCAGGCTGGACACCGCTTGGGCGGCCAAATGGTAGTGCTTCAATCCGGCAATGGTGCTGATAATCCAGTAGGTATTTTGCACGTGATTGGGTCCGAAGATTTCCACCACGATGGTTCCCGGTTTGCAGAACACTAAATTAGTGAGCGCTGCGCCATGAACGGCCACAACCACATCGGCAGCGGCAAAGGTTTTCGCCTGTTCCTGCACGGTAAATTGCCCAGGATCAAAGGCTTCGAAGTCCCGCTTATCCAATAAATCTGCCAAGGCGTCGCCGTTCACCACCTGGCGATATTTTGCGCCGCGCCGGTGAAGGTAGAGCTTATTACCCTGACATTGCTTTTGGGCGTGGGTGGGGGCGATCGCCAGCGTTTCCGTTAAGAATAAATCCCGCAAAAACTGGTAAGCCCAGGGCGCACTGCGATAACACCGCAGCTCCGGAATCGACGGCACCAAAAGCTGGTCAGCGCGAAAATGGGGAAATCGACGGTTGAGGGAAAATAGGCTACCGCTCCAGGGCATTGCCCGACACTGCATCAGCTTATCGTCGGGAATTCCCAGGGCGGTGGTGGTGGCCACATGGAACGATTCACGACAGCGGTTAAAGGCAAAATGACTGATGTCATTCCAGGAAATGCCGCTTTGGAGCAAAATCCCCAGGCGAGGAACCACGTCAAACATCCAGTGAAAATAGGAAATATCGCTCCATCGAGTGGCGAGGAAAGCCACGGTGCCTTCCAGTTCTTGCACAATGGGGGGATCCAGAGCGTTGACCGCCAGCTCGCCGTAGCCGGTGGTTAAGTCAGCCAGCAACGTGTCATCGCCGGCAAACACAGCGCTCATCAGTTGCCCTCCCCAGACGCGTCCTTTGGGGCCCAGGGCGGTGTCGGCGGCGGGGGTGGTCAAGGTGGTGTAAGTTAGCTCGGGCAGGGGGGGACCTTCAATGGTGCCGGAAGACACCAGGGTATGGGTGATCGCCTCGTGTTGTTCAAAAATAGTGACGCCACTGTGGGCACGGGCGTGCTCATGGGTGGTGATCACTTGACCATCGCTAACGGGACAAAATTGTTCAACCAGGTCGCCCGGCAGCTCGCAAAAGGTGCTGGGGGAGGTGGCGGATCCGGTGGGGATGGGGCGGTTGGCGTGGCGCAGGGTGTTGGCGATCGCGTCATACACCTGCCATAGATCCGGCAACAGTTGCAGCGCCCGAATAAAGCTGGCGATCGCCTGGTCCCAATTTTGCTGATAGTGCAATAAATGTCCCTTGGCGGCGTGGTATTGGGCCGTTAACCAGCGATTATTGGGCAGTCGCTTTTGTAAGTCTTGAATAAACACCAAACACTCATGCCATCGCCCGTTGTCCTGGAGAATGGCGATGGAACGCTGGATAGAGACGAAAGAGGTTTCTGGGCTGAGGCGAATGGCCCGATGGTAGGTGGGCAAAACCGACAGCCGCCAGTTTTGTCCCAGCGCTTCGTAGGCTCGACCCAGTTGTTCCTGTAGGGGGGCATATTTACTGTGGCGACGCAGTCCAATTTCAATGGTTTTTAGGGCTTCCTCTGGCTGATCCAGGGCCAGTTGTGCCTGGGCGAGAAAATCGTACATTTCCTTATCTTTGCTACCCAGGTCCAACAGGGTAGCGGCGGCGATCGCACATTGCTCCCATGCCCCTTGAAATTGCCCCAGGGTCGCCAGCAATTGCCACGCTTTTTTGAATTTAGGATTTGCCTCAGCGGCATTTCCGTAAGCCACCAGCCCGTCGGACCATTTAAATTGCGATTCCGCTAGCTGCCCCAAACTGATATAAACCGAGCAGCGATCGCTCACCCCCACCGCCAGCGCCCTTTCGTAGGCATCCTGGGCCCGATCCAGCTGTCGAGCGCTTTGGTAAGCATCCCCCTGAAGGGCATAAACATTACCTTTAGCGGTGCCGGTAACCTTTTCCTGTTCCAGGAGCTGATCGCATATTTTTAACGCCTTGTCCCACTTTTTGCCCTTGCCATAAGCTTGGGCCAACTTAAACAATAGGGATGGATTTTCCGCGCCAGGTACCTGGGCGATCGCCAACTGCCAAGTTTTAACCCCGTCATTCCAACGGCGCATGACCCCTTGGGCATCGGCCAACGCCTCGTAAAATTCTAGCTTTTGGGGAAATTGCTCCACCGCCCGCCCGTACAAAGTTACCTGATTTTCAAGCTGACCCAATTTCCCATAGCCCTTAGCCCACACCTCGTGGCACTGATGCAGAAGCTGGGGATGGTGCACAATGGCGGTTTCGTAGGTGGTGACCATCCCGTACCAGTCTTCCACTTTGAGATATAGCTCTGCTAGGCGAGTCCACACCCAGGTGGGCTTCGGATCCAACACCAGTGCTTCTTTATAGGTATCGATGGCGTCGGCGATCGCCCCTTGCCGGTCGTAAATCTTTGCCAGCGCCGCCCGTAAATCACTGCGCTGGGGAGCCAGGGCAATGGCGCGACCGTAGGCCAGTGCGGCCTCAGACCATTCCTCCTGATCCCGTAGAACGCCCCCGAGCTTTAAATAAATAGTGGCGCTGGACCGCCCTGAGGCGATGGCGTCTTGGTAGGTTTTCGCTGCGATCGCCGACCATCCCAGCTCCGTATACACGTCCGCCAGCTCCATGGACAGCTCAAAATTATCGGGCTGTTTTTCTAGCACCCGTCGATAGGCCGCCACCGCCTCCATGGGACGCCCCTGTTTTACAAACGCTAGCCCCAGCTGGTAATAGCGTTCTGGGGGATGGTTTGTGCCGTGGGCCAATGCCTGGCTGTAAGCTTCACTAGCCAATGACCAGCGCTGGAGGGCAAAGAGGCAATCTCCGAGAAGACCATAAATTTGATCCTCGTGCACCTGGGCCGTTGCACAATCCTGGTAATAGGTCACAGCGGTTTCCAGCTGCCCCCGCCGTCGGTATACCTGTGCCATTTGCCATGCCAGTTCTCCGTTGGCTCCGTGTTTGTACCCCTCCGTCCAGCTTTCTAAGGCATCGTCTTCGTCCCCTCTCTCCTTGTAAATCAATCCCAAGTCCAGCCACCCTTGGGTGTTCTCCAGTTCCTGCTCGGGCCATTGGCGATAAAGGGCGATCGCCCGGTCCAGGTTCCCCGCCTTCCAATGGGAGCGTCCCCACTTTTCCAGCACCCCAGCACCCACCTCAGGCACTTCCAAGTCAACCTCCGCAAACTGAGACACCTCAGAGGTTTCTTTCTCCCCTTTCAGTGCGTCGCTGCCATCATAAAATCGCCGATATCCATATAAATAATCAAACGCCTTGGCCGCCTGACGCCACCGCTTTTGGGCGTAACATTCCTCCCCATGGCGCTCCCGCGCCCAGGGGTAAGCACATCCCTGATTAATTGCCCGTTCGTAAGCCTTGCGGGCGTCCTTTGAATTGCCAAGGTGGTCATAGCAGCGCCCCAGCCACGCGTACCAGTTTGCAGTTTTGCTCTCCCCGTCAGCCCGCCCCTTGGTGCGTCGTTCAATAATTTCAATGCCCTGACCGTAGGCGGCGATCGCCTCAGCCCACTGCTTTGTTTTTTCATACAGTCGCCCTAGGCGCTGGTAGGGTTTCGCCTTTGTGGGGGTGTCTCGCTGCAAAATCAATTGATACTGCTCCAGGGCGATCCCAGGGCTATGCCCATCCCGCTGCTCCAGGCAAAAGGTCATCCACAGATCTACCTCGTCCCAGTCCACGGGGGGGCGCTTTTCTGCTGCCATGCCCATGGTGAGGGTTTCCCCCTGTCGCCAACACTCCAGCGCCCGAGGGACCTGATCTCGTTCTCGATAGCTAAGGGCCAGATACATCCATGGCTCCGGGTCCTTCTGATCCAGCGATCGCCACGCCATTCCCAGCCGCTCAACGTTATCCCACTGCTCCGTCAGCGCTTCCATGGGCACCGTAGCTCGATACGCCGCCGTATTATCCGGGTCCAGCATTAGCCACCGCTGATAGCAGTTTCGGGCTAAATGATCCTTACCGCGCCGCTCCCATTTTTGTCCCATCCGCTTCAGGGAGTGCACATCGTCCCATCCCAGAGCTAGGGCTCGGCGGCAGGCTTGATCAGCAATTTTGTACTCCTTTGCTCCCATCGCCACCCTCATCAATGCGATCCACCCATCTCGATGATCCGGGCGCAAATCGGTCATTTTTTGATATGCGGCGATCGCCTCCGGGCGCTGGTTCAATAAATCGTGGGCTTTTCCCAATCGCCACCAGCCATAGTCATCCTGGGGAAACGCTTGGCAATACTTTTGAAACGCGGCGATCGCCGGTTCAATTAACCCCCGCCGCTGCCAGCGATTTCCCAGCCGCAGCCACAGGGCAGGTTTCGCCCGCTCCGCCACAACGGAAGCAACATTATCGGCGATCGGTTTTGACTGAGTAACCATATCGGCTTAAATACCGGGGACTTTTAAAAAACGATGTGTAACGCTTAAGGTGGCGCTTAATTTGGTGCGTCGAAGCACACCCGCAACGTTCCACTGCACACCTACCAATATTGATACCGTTATACCAATGCAAAAAACGGATAACCGCGCAAATCCCCCCTGAAAGAGCCCTTAAAAAAGCGACGCGGATTTTGCCAAAGACCGTTTTTTCCAAAAGCTTATTACAAGGTTGGATTAAAGGCTGAATTTAAGTCACTTTTGGGCTGTTAAAAGGAGCGAGCCGGCATCGCAATAGGCTTGGTAAAGGGGATAACTGGGAAAATAGGGGGAAGGCGTAAAGGCGTCGGGATCAATTTTTACCGGCAGGGGCACACGGCGATCGCCCCCAATTGTCCAACCTGCAGACAATAGTAAGTCTCGCCACTGGGATACGGACAGGTTATGGGCCGTCAAGGACAACGCTTCAATCCAATAGGACGAGGCGGGATTGTTCTCATAGAGATCAATCACCAGACCCAGTCGCCCGCCAGGCTGGGAAATACGCAACCATTCCTTGAGGGTTTCCAGGGGTTGGGGAGAGTAATACAAAGACTCCACAGACACGATATGGGAAAACTTGCCCGACTCAAATCCTGTCCGGGCGCTGTCTGCTATTACAAAGTTGAGATGGGGCAGGGTGCAGCGGGATAAGGCGATTCCTATCATTTCCGCCGACAGGTCAATGCCCACGCCCGAGGCAATGCGTGAGCCAATTAGGTCATTCAGCACCCAGCCAATGCCGCACCCCCCATCGAGCACCACGGAGTCCGGGGCGATCGCCAGATCCTCCAATAACTGTTCGGTGGCATAGCGGTGACCGTCAGCCATCCGATCGCCCCGTCCCGACTGAGCCCACTGATCAAACTCGGTGGCCACATCATCGGCACTGGAAAACGGTAAGGGCTTCGATGTCATTGGAATGGGGAAAGGAACACAGGGCTATGTCAGGGAGTTGCCTTGGCGCTGGTTTATTTCGAAACGGGTTAATCTCGAAACTGATTAATAATGGCCCGAGCGATCGCGCCATTGCCATCTTTCTCCAGTTGGTCTGGTCCCAACCGAGGCGGCGTGGGATCATCCTTTAAGAACGTCCAGTCCCCCTCAAAAAACTCTGCCCCGTCAATCACCTGGTGGTAGGCATAGTCCCGCAGTCCCGCCAGCAAAATTGGCGCTTCCGCAAACCCCTGACGCTCAATGGAAATAATCGGCGTTCCCGACCGACAGGCTTCGGCAAAGGTGCTGTAGCCAGGTTTCGACACCACTTTGCCGCACAGGGGCAGCAGGTCTACCGGTCGGTAGTCGCGGGTGGCGCGGGTGGGATCGGTGGGGTCGGTGATGCGGGTTAGGTTGGGTAGGTCCGGGGCGTTGCGATCAAAGGTAATAAAGTGCCAGTCGGTGAAGTAGCTGAGGCGATCGTAGGGAATAGCGTCGAGCCCGAGCCCGCCGAAGGTGAGCAGTACCGTGCGCTCTTTAGGACAATTAGGAATGCGCAGGCGATCGCGCAGGTCATCGTCGCTAAATTTTGGCGTGCCCCCGGTCAGCCCCACGTCAGTGATCTGGGGAAATGCTGCCATGGGCTCGTGGAATGGCAGACGAAATAGGCGATCGCATTGACCAAACTGATCACGAATCCAATTCACCTCCGTCGCAAACGGCTCGCCCCAGTCCTGATAAATAAAATCCCAACCAAAATTTCCCATCGCCCAACAGGGGATCCCCGTTGCCCGACCCAACGCAGCAGCCAGCGGCGGCAAGTCAGCCAAAATCAACACCACTTGCCCGGTTTTCTCCGCCATTTGCCGGATAAAATCCACCTCCGTCGGCATTATTGATCGCGCCTGGGTGCGAATTTCCCGAAGCTGATCCAGCGGCGCTGTGCGGTCTATTAACAGGCTGTCCCCCTGCACTACCCCCACGTCCAGCGATCGCGGGCGATAGACAAAATCCTGCTCTAAATAAGAGTCCAGCAGCCACCGGGGAGCCCGAGTCACCATAATGGGTAACAGGGACGGCCACAGCTTTTGCAGCGTAGCCACCACCGACGCCGATCGGGTGGCATGCCCAAAACCGTGGGACGTAACGGCCACGTAAATCAACGGGCGATCGCCCTGGTTTATTAGCTTCGCCATCCTAGATTCTCGGGAGATCGCCTCCCAAGCCTCCATTTCCGGCGTAAATCCCACAGACATAAACGGATTCACCTAACTGATTATTAGTAAACGCCCCATTGAGTGCCAATTTGAAACGGCTTGCCATCTGTTTACAGTATCGGCAAGACCCAAAATAGGCGTATGATTCGAACTTTTTAAGACGGCGGCGCTCTAAGACTCTTTAACTTGTACCCTTAGGCTTTATTGCATTCAAACTATCTTTTTATTTATCCATTTTAGTATGCGATTTCAACCGGCATCCTAAGGCAAACTGTATCAGCGTTGGCTTTCTTACCGTCCCTTCCCTGCCTACTGCTTACCCATATTCCGCTTTAACTGAGCCAACTCATCATCCATCTCCCACTGTTTGAAGCGCTGTTCTAAGGGATCGGCTCCGCCCGCTCCCTTGGTCCAAGTTTGCCCCCAGCCCGCCGTTTTTGTTGTATCTGGTGTACCCGTTGCCCGGGTTGCCTGCGCCGCACTGGATTTTAGCTTCACTTCCCGCAGTCGAGCTTCCACCTGAGCCAATAGATCCTGCCCTTGCACAATCCGCGCCTTAACCCCCTCATTTTGCCCCCAAAGCTGATTTCCCTGGCGCAGCAACGCCCCCTCGCGCTCCCGTGCCGCCGCCGCCAGCTTAAGTTCCCCCGCCGCCTCCACCTTGGCAATGCGCTGGTGCCAGCGCTGCACCTCTTGAGCCGTTTCCAAAATTGAATCCTGAAGGCGCTTTTCCTTGGCTTTTAAATCGACGATTGATCGACGCACGTCCGCCTCCTGTTCCCGCAGCTGCTCCTCCAAAGCCCACAGCTCTAGCTCTGGATGCTCCTGTAAAAACTCGTCCAGCCGCGCTTCTAAAAACTTGCTTAAATCGTCAAAAAGTCCCATGGTCCACAAACTCCCTCGCTTAAACGGCCCCGTCTAAAATTCCTGCTGCTATTCCGTCGTTTTTACGTAACCCAGTGCATCGGCGAAAACCAGCCCCTGTCAACTGGCATCATCCTAGTGATACAGGATGTTTCCAATGCTTTAGATTGGTGACGCTTCCTTTTAGGATCAGCTTTATACATCAGTTGTTTAGGTTCGCCTTTTGTTTAGGTTGGCCTTTGAGACTTTGGTTTCTCTTTTGGATTTTACGCTTTTAAATTCTCAAATATTCTGAATAAACTCAAAAATTCCAAGCAACATCCCAAACCATTCCAAATCATATCTTTGTAATCAGCGCATATGGCACAGGATTCAAAACCAACTGTAATTGTGACCGGCGCATCTGCTGGCGTTGGGCTTTACACCGCGAAGGCTTTGGCAAAGCGAGGCTGCCATGTGGTGATGGGCTGTCGCGATTTAGATAAGGCGAAGGCGGCCGCTGAGGAAGTCAAGATCCCCGCAGAAAGTTACACGGTTCTGAAGCTAGATTTGGCGTCTTTTGGTAATGTGCGTGATTTTGTGACGGCGTTTCGTCAGTTGGGGCGACCTTTGACTTCGTTGGTGTGTAATGCGGCCATTTACTTACCGTTGGCGAAGGAGCCGATGCGCAACGAAGACGGCTATGAATTGTCCGTGGCGGTGAATCATTTGGGGCATTTTTTGCTGTGTAATTTGATGTTGGATGATTTGGTGCGATCGCCCGTTCCCCAAAAGCGCTTGATCATCCTGGGCACGGTCACCGCAAATCCCAAAGAGCTGGGGGGCAAAATTCCTTTCCCCGCCCCGCCGGACCTGGGCGATTTAGCTGGACTGGAAGCGGGCTTTAAAGCGCCGGTGAGTATGATTGACGGCAAAAAATTCAAGCCGGGCAAGGCTTACAAGGACAGCAAGCTATGCAACGTGGTGACCATGCGCGAGCTACACCGGCGCTATCACGAGTCCACGGGGATCGTATTTAGCTCGTTGTATCCGGGCTGTGTGGCAGAATCCCAGCTCTTTCGGAACCACGCCCCCCTGTTCCGCAAAATTTTCCCGTGGTTCCAGAAAAATGTGACCGGCGGCTATGTGCCCCAGTGGTTGGCGGGCGATCGCGTGGCGGCGGTGGCCGTGGACCAGGGCTTTGACGAATCGGGCGTGTATTGGAGCTGGGGCAATCGCCAGGCGAAAGGGCGTGAAGCTTTTTCCCAGGAAGTGTCCGACGAGGCCCTGGACGGGGGCAAGGCGGTGCGCCTGTGGGATCTGAGTGCCAAGTTGATGGGCTTGAGCGCCGTTGCCAATAGCCGCTAAAACAGTGGCAAAGGAATTCTCACTAACGGTGCCCCATGCCCCTTTGGCCCTATGTGACCCCCGGTATTCCCGACGACCTGTTTGAGCGATCGCCCGGCATTCCGCTCACCAAGCGCGAAACCCGCATCGCCATTTTGTCCCTGTTGCGCCTTAATCCCACTAGCCTCCTGTGGGATATTGGCGCGGGGACCGGCACGATCGCCATTGAAAGTGCCCTGCTGTGTCCCCAGGGTAGGGTTTTAGCGATCGAGCGGGATCCCGACGTGGTGAGTTTGATTCGTCACAATTGCGATCGCTTCAGCGTGGGCAACGTGGAGGTAATGGAGGGACATGCTCCAGAATGTTTAGAGGCACTGCCCGACGCCCCTGATCGGGTATGTGTGGAAGGTAGCCGCACCGCCAAGCTCACTTTACAGCGGGTGTGGCAGCAGCTTCAGCCGGGGGGGCGGGTCGTGGCTACGGCCACCAGCCTCGATAGCCTGTACGCCATTTCCGAAAGCCTCGCCGATATTCAGGCTCGCAACATTGAAATTATCCAGTCGTCTGCCAACCGCTTAGAAACCCGAGGCAACAACCAAACTTTTGCGGCCATTAATCCCACCTTTATCCTCAGTGGCGAAAAATTCTAAGGGCTACCATCAATTAGGTCTTGACGTTAAGAGTCGTAAGGGTTTCAGCCCCTAGCCTTGTTTATTTTTTTATTTCTCAAGGGTGTGTGCTTCCCACCGCGTAAAATTTTTGGCACTTAATTTAAATTTTTGGCACTTAATGAATGGCAGGACTTAACCGCCTCACCGGGGATAAAGTTCCCCTTTTTTGAGCCCATTTGCCCTGGGGATAAGTGGGAAAACCTGCACTACCCGTCGATCACGGTCCCCCGCACTGACCTATGATCGCTCTGGAGTTGCTTTAATTTTTCAGCAACCCAGCTCTAATCTTCTGTTAACCATGGATTATCCCCCACCGATGGCTAAGCCCAAACGCCGCCTCCCTGAAGCCACACCGGGGGATCAGCGTCGGAAAAAAGGGCGATCGCGCTGGCCATGGGCTCGCATCGGCAGCAGCGCCGTCGCCATTCCCCTAGCCCTAACAATTATCCTGTTGGGAGGCTGGTACTTTACGATCGCCTTTGGAATTATCGTCTTTCTCGGCTTAGAAGAATACTTACTGTTGGTACGCGCCAAAGGATTCACCCCCGCCACCAAAACCGTCACCGTCGCCAGCCTAGCCATTGTTATCTCCGCCGCCATGGACCCGGCGATCGCTGACACCATCGTTCCCCTGGCCGGCACCCTGGTCTGTTTTTACCTCCTATTTTTGCCGCGCATGGCTTCCATCGCCGACCTGTCCGCCTCAGTAATGGGGCTATTTTACTGTGGCTATTTGCCCAGCTACTGGGTACGGCTGCGGGTAGGGGGCGGCCTAATCACCGAAACACCATCGGAAAGTTTGCTTCCCCTTAACGGCTACTGGCCCCCTGACTTAGCCTTGAACACTTGGCCAACGGCACTCACCGCCACCTTGCTAACCTTTGCCTGTATTTGGGCGGCGGATATTGGCGCTTACGTGATGGGAAAATGGCTGGGACGCACGCGATTGTCGGGCATTAGCCCCAAGAAAACGGTGGAAGGCTCAGTTTTTGGTATTGCCGGTAGCGTGATTGTGGCGATCGCTGGGGCAGGCTACCTGCAATGGCCCCTATGGTTTGCGTCGGGGGCCATCTTTGGCGCGATGGTAGGCATTGCCAGCCTGCTGGGAGATTTAATTGAATCGCTGATGAAGCGAGATGCTGGCGTCAAAGATTCAGGACGGCTAATTCCCGGTCACGGAGGCGTACTGGACCGCACCGACAGCTACATTTTTACAGCCCCCTTAGCCTATTATTTCGTAACGCTTTTGCTGCCTGTGTTTCAAACCATGGCAGACAAAATCTAGGGGCTGTTATTAATTAGCTCTTCAAGCCTCGCGCCGTAAGAGCCAATTGATAAAGCAGCCATTACTAAATCACTATAATTCTTGTGCGGCGAGCACTTTAAGCATTGAAGGTAAATATATAAAGCCTCAAGAAAAACGCTTAAAACTCCGATAAATTAAGGGCTTTAGATCTCGTTCATAAACCATCCCTAAGGCTCACATAATTTGTTCTTTAGGCAGGACGTGATGTCCTTGATGATCTAAGACTTCTAAAAATTAGAACATTCTTTTTCCTGGAGAAAAGGAGAGAAAATCTACGCTTTATATGAAATCCGCTTGTGTAGTGATGAAACCCATCTTTGCGTAGGGTGAGTCGTCATTCACCCTACCGTCAAGTAGTCGAGGAGAGGGCTTAAGGAAATCATCACTTATTATCTGGACTTGATATTAATCCCCTCTCCCTGAGGGCAGTGAGATTGGGGTGAGGGTCGCGAGAACTTGCGCAACAAGTCCTAAAAATAGTCAACGACGCGCCTTAGCCGCTTTCCATCGAGTTGCTCGCAATGAATCGAGCAGGATGAAAATGCGACCTTATCTTCATTGAAAATATCTAGGCAAAAATAGCCAGGTAAAATAGCCGAGTGAAATCTCTAACATCAGGAAAAGATTGCGTCAATTCTCTATGTTTTTAAGTATTAATTCACGCTGAAAGCATGGTGTCTACATAAATATAGTTATTTACCAAGATGCAACGTTCTGCCAGCATATAGGTCATGGGAAGAGCCGGAAAAGCACTACGAAATGTCTTGACGACCTACGGAATTAGCCAGAATCGGCTGGCGATTGCGTTAGATGTTCGTAGGTCTGTTGTTTACCGATGGTTTCATGAGCGAACTGATCCAACGGCGGAAACGGTGGCGATGATCACCACAGGATTGAAGGAGATCAATCCAGAAGCGGCAAAAGAATTTATCGAGCTTTACTTAGGAACTCTCCTTGATAACGATCAATAGGGGACAGTAACTGATACCAATTCACCTTTAAACTCTCGCTTTCTCGTTGTTCACTACTTTGATCTTCAAAAAATCAGCGTTTAAATTATTTATATTTATAATCAACAAAATTATTTTATTTTTAAGCCCCATCAAACCTTTATTTCTTCGCAGTACAATCATGTATTAATCAAAAATAATGGTAATTAAATATTTAAAAGTTTCTGTGGCTGGGTGTTAGTTGGACTTCAAGGTTTGCTCGCCTTTAAAGGTTTAAATCTGCTGGCGTGTTGCAGTTGTAGAGGGTGCTGTGCTCTGCAGAAGTTAAGGGGATTGCTTTGGCTGCACAGTGAGCTTGTTGGATTTTTAGCCAGTGTTGAAGCGATCGCCCGCCTCCTTTTAAAAATCCTTGTAGAGAGTCGCCCGCCTGGGGGCGATAGAAGCTACACAGGGGTTCCCAGCGATCGCCCCAGCGCGGAACGTAGGCGAAAACATCGGGGGCGATCTTGTCCAAATGCGATCGCCAAGTTAGGAGCAATGTTGGATTCAGTTTAGGTAAATCACAGGCTAAAACCAAGGTCCAAGGGTGGTTGACGGCGGGGGGCAAGGTAAGAAGTTGGGCGATCGCCTGAGGCGGTCCAGCCCCAGGAATTGGGTCTAGACACCAATGGAGGTGAGCTAGTAGGTCAGCAGGTAAGGTGGGCTGGTATCGCCCTGCCCATGGGGTGACAATCGTGCAGCGATTCCCCACCGCTAATCCCACCCGAGCGCAACGCTCCAAAAAAGTCATCCCCCTCCACTGAATTAAGCCCTTATCTCGTCCCATACGGCGGCTTTTTCCGCCCGCCAAAATTACGACGTTTAAAGACAGATGAGAAGTGCCGGAGAAAAGCGCTAGAGACTGTGGAGCGTCTTGGTCCATGGGGCAGGTGAGCAGGTAGTCAGCGAATATAAAGGCGAATACAAATTAGGGCGTTGCTGGATCGAGCTATGAACCGATTACCGAAAGCCACGAAACCTCATTTGGAACTTTGCGAAAACATGACCCTATTCAGCAACGCCCTAATTAGAACGCGTCCCCCATTAAACTCCAGAGCCTTATGCAAGCATGTTCTTTGAAATGAGAAATTCTAGGAACTGCAACCCTCGTGGCAATTGAGTTTGGGCTTGGATTGACAAAAACTTACAGGGGCGAAGCAGAAGCGCTCAAAAAAATCGTCAACAAAAGCTAAGGACTATGAAGCCGTTGATACAAAATAAAAGTTACGTCAGTGGCTATTATTGCGTAACCTTACTGTCAATAACCGATGGGATGCGGGCGATATTTCTGGCTTGTTGTGGGGCTCGGTATTCGTCTGTTGTAGCTCTTGTTTAGAACGTGCCCCCATTAAACTCTAGGTGGCTGATGCGATGGGGAAGTACATGCCCTTTTAAGTAAAGAGTGTT
This sequence comes from uncultured cyanobacterium, assembly GCA_937894105.1. Taxonomy (GTDB): domain Bacteria; phylum Cyanobacteriota; class Cyanobacteriia; order CACIAM-69d; family CACIAM-69d; genus CALGDE01. The sequence goes on along the minus strand of CALCTI010000102.1, from coordinate 4,667 downwards.
TGGGGCTGAAATCTGCGTAACTGTTGAGCTTGAGATTTAACTGATGACAGCCTCTAGGAAAAAGAATTGGCAAAAAAGGTTGTTAAGGGGTGATTTTGCTTTGGAAATGCACTTTCAAGTTTTTCACTTTCAGCTCTTTCGCTTTCAAATCTTCAGAGGAGCGCATCCTGAAATTTCTTTTTTTTGTGATGTTTTTTCTGGGCGATCGCCGGAAAAGAAAGCCCTTGCTGTGGGGTTAGGCAAGCTTGTTCTATAAGTCGGGTCCAAAATTTTTAAGTCGGATTCAAAATCTTTAGCGTCCCATTTGTCTTTTATTTCCTATTTCCGTTCCTATGCGAATTGAGCAGATTCAAGCGTTTTTAGCCGTAGCCGAAACGGGAAGTTTTCAAAAGGCGGCGCGCCGGTGTGGAGTCACCCAGTCCACTATTAGTCGTCAGGTGCAGGCGTTGGAAAATCATCTGGGGCTGTCCCTGTTGCGCCGCCATGATCGCGCCAAGTTAACCCCAGGGGGAGACATTTTGCTCCCTCGCGCTCGACGGATTTGTCAAGATTGGCAGCAGGAGGTGGATGATGTGGCCGTGTTGCTGGAGGGACGGCAGCCAGAGCTGTGTGTGGCGGCGATTCAGTCCGTGTGTGCGTATCAGCTTCCGGCGATTTTGCCCAAGTTTTTAGCGGATTATCCCAAGGTGCAGCTGCGGGTGACGGCGTTGGGGAGCGATCGCTCGCTGAAGGTGCTGCGGGACGGGCTGGTGGATGCGGCGATCGTCATGAATAATCGGTTTTTGACCGCCAATGCCGATACGGTGGTGGATCCCCTGTATCGGGAGCCGGTGTTTGTGTTGGTGGGATCTCAGCATCCGCTAGCGGAGCGATCGGCAGTGGACTGGGAGGATTTAGCAGCCTACCCTCAGGTGGTCTTTAAGGACGGCTATGGGATGCAGCGGCTGGTGCAGGAACAGGGCATTGCTAAGGGAGTAGAGGTGACGGTTGCCCTAGAGCTCAATACGTTGGATGCGTTTCGAGGGGTAGTGCGCGAGGGGAATTTTGTGGCGCTGTTACCGGAAACGGCCCTGGAGGAGGTGCGGGAGGATCCGCGATTTGCGGTACTGCCTTTTGCGGGGGCGAATTTAGAGCGGGAGGTGGTGTTTGTGACCAGTGCCGATCGCTTGGAGTTGCCGCCCATTCGTCGCTTTCGGGAGCTGGTATTGGAAAAGTTAGGCCCTTCTCAGGGATCCTTGCAGGGGGGAGCAGAGCAAATTATTGAGGACAATTTAGGGGAAGGCAAAGGGGCTTTGGGACGGATACAGCGCCGATTGCATCCTGTTGGTAAGCGAGTTGAGAGGGACTTTACGCCGCACTCAGGTTAAATCAGGATTGGTTGAACAGGCGAACGGTGGCGGAGAAATATTAGACCGCAAGGGTGGGATGAAAATTGTGAGCGAAAAGCGCTGAAAGCCCTGAGTTATCCTTAAGGCGACAATAGCCAGAAGTAGGGTTAATGGGGCGAATTTTTTTGTCAGCGGGACATGGCGGCATTGAACAGGGCGTTGTGGACCTGGGCGTGCAGGTGGGAGAGCTTACCGAAGCCGAACAGATGATGCTGTTGCGAGACCAGGTGGTCCAAGCGCTGCGATCGCGTGGAAGTGTGGTGCTGTCGGTGCCAGACGAGCTCAGCCTACAGCAAACGATCGCCTGGATTAACGCCCGAGCGCGCACGGGGGATTTTGCCCTAGAAATTCACGGGGACTCGTCAGAGAATTCCTCCGTACGCGGCATGACCACCTATTACATTGCCAATAATCGCGATCGTCAGCTCCACGCCGAATTATTGCTGCGGTCCGTGTTTGCCCGGGTGCCCCAGTTAGCCAACCGGGGAGCCCGCCCCGATACGGACACGGGATTGGGCAGTCGGGTATTTTGCCGGGACCCGAAAATTCCTTCATTGCTGCTAGAAGTAGGCTTTTTAACCAACGTCGCCGACGCCTGGATTATTCAAAATCGCCGCACGGAAATTGCTGCCGGTATTGGTGACGGGATGGCTCGTATTTTGGGAGTGCTGCCGGATATTGCCGCCCCCACCTATGAGCAAATTGGTATTCGGGTGAACAACCAAACCTATCCCGAACGGGGATATTTAATTAATGGCAATTCTTACATTCCCATTAATTTGGCAGAACGACTGCGACCGCAAATCGGCAGCGACCCGTCCCTTATTCGCGTGCGCTACGGCAACGTGGAGTATATCAAGGCGGTGGACATGCGGGAATTTAACATCGCCGTGGGCTGGGATAACCCCAACCGCACGGTGGTGCTACGAACGGTGCTGGATATTTGCGAGGGGATGATTGGGCGCATTATGGGACACGGCAGCACGTCAGAATTTCAAATGATGGCGTTTTTGAGCCGGGAAAACCTCAACGCCCGCAATCAATTTCCCGAGATTCCTACCCTGTATCGCGAAGAAGCCAGTGCTGAAGGGGTTAGCTACGATGTAGCCTTTGCTCAAATGTGTACGGAAACGCAGTTTTTACAGTTTGGCGGTGGTTTGGAAGCAAGCCAAAATAATTTTGGGGGGTTGGGGGATGTTAGCGGACTTGCCGACGGGGCATCATTTCCTAGCGCTAGGCTTGGGGTTCGGGCTCATATTCAACATTTAAAGGCCTACGCTAGTACGGAGCCTTTGACTAAAGAGGTGGAGGATCCCCGCTTTGGCTTTGTGCCACGGGGGGTGGCGGAAGAGGTGCAACAGTTGACTGGGCGATGGTCAGACGACCCAAACTATGGAGACAAGGTGATTTCGCGTTTAAGGCAGCTTTATGAGTTGGCTCAGTTTTTATAGGGAATCCCGTAGGGATTTTGATGATGATGCTGATGATAAAAACACTGGCGATCGCGACGGGGCAAACCACCGATGTTAAATTTCTCGTCCCTAGGATCACGCTTTAGAGAAGGGTCTTCTCGAGGGCGATCGCCTAAGGAACGCCCCATTTTAAGAACATTGCGCGTGGCGGGGCTGGTGGGCATCCTGATTGTGTGGCTTCGGTCCCTAGGGTTTTTGCAGGGGCTAGAGCTGGGTGCCTTTGACAATATGGTGGAGGCTTTGCCGCCAGCGCCTTTGGATGATCGCGTGGTGATTGTAGAGTTTTCCGAAACGGATTTACAGCGCCTGCAGCAGTGGCCCCTGAGCGATCGCACCCTAGCGGAACTGCTGCGCACTATCCAATCGGGTCAGCCTCGGGCAGTGGGGCTAGATATTGTGCGCGATTTTGCCGTTCCCCCTGGAAAACGCCAGCTAGACGACCTGTTTCAAACCATGCCCAGCTTGGTGGGAATTCGCAGCGTCACCTGGGGCAAGGATGATAGCCGCATTCAAGCGCCGCCATTGTTATTGGAGCAGGGGCAAGTGGCCGCGTCCGATTTGCTATTGGACGATGATTTGCGGGTGCGGCGGGGATTGCTGTCCCTGGTGGACGAACGAGGGGAGCTGTGGTTTGGGCTGGGTGCCCGGCTGGCGCTGGATTATCTGGCAACCGACCAGGTATATTTGCAGCCCATTGCTGGAAGATCGGGGGTTTATCGCCTAGGAGAAGGGATATTTACGGAGTTGCATCGCACCATTGGCAGCTATGTCAATTTGTACACGGCGGGCTATCAGGTGTTGTTGCGCTATCGCGGTTTAGGCTGCACGGATCCCCAGTCAACTCCCGGATGTCGGTTTCGACGTATTCGGGCCACAGAGCTGCTGCGGGGGGAAGTGGATCCGTTGGTGCTGCGCGATCGCCTGGTGCTCGTGGGGGTAACGGCGGACAGCCTGAAGGATACCTATGCCACCCCCTATCGCATTGATGGTAAACAGGCGGAGTCGGTGCCGGGGGTGGAAATTCACGCCACCATCGCCAGCCAGGTGCTGTCCATGGCGATCGACGGAGAATCGAGCTTGCAAACCTGGCCCGATTCCCTGGAGGTGGGATGGATTGTGCTGTGGTCCCTGGTGGGGGGAGCCACCATTGGCAAATTGCAACGGCTAGATTTGAGCGTGCTGGCCCTGTTGGCACTGTCGGCAACGCTGGTGGGCATCGGCTATGGAGCCCTGGTTATTGGCTTTTGGATTCCCATCGTGCCGCCGCTGATGGCATTTTGGGGGGGGGCGGTGGTGAATTTGGCGGAAATTGCGAACCGGGAACGGCGCGATCGCCAATTACTGATGGGCATGTTCGAAAAATACGTGGCTCCCCAGGTGGCCGAATTAATTTGGCAAAGCCGCAGCCAGGTCATTCGCAAAGGGCGATTTGTGGGGCAAGAAATGACCGCCACCGTGTTATTTACGGATCTGGTGGGCTTCAGCACCATCGCCGCCAAAACCACTCCTAATGAGCTAATGGCTTGGCTCAATGAATATATGAATGCCATGACCCAAGTGGTGGTGAATCACAACGGCGTTGTCAATAAGTTTATTGGCGACGCCATTATGGCCGCCTTTGGGGTGCCTTTGCCGCGCTCCCATCAACAACAGGAACGACAGGATGCGATCGACGCCGTACGGTGTGCCATAGAAATGGCAGAGCGACTGCGGCAACTGAACATTACCTGGCAGCAAAGGGGGTGGCCCACCGTTGCCATGCGTATTGGCATTGCCACCGGGCTGGGCACCACCGGCGGTTTGGGGG
>CALCTI010000101.1 GCA_937894105.1 uncultured cyanobacterium | reverse complement strand
CGCCACCAACGCCCCGAGCAATATCAATCTCACAGCCCGTCTCTTCAGCAAAAAACGCCGATCGCTCTTCCCACTTCAATTCCACTTCGCCGACGGTGCCAGATAACACCTCCTATAACGCCGATTTTCCCGTAAATCGCCCCCCTAACAACACCAGCGATCGCTGTTCCGTCACCTCTCGCCAGTCTAAATCCGCTTCCAGCTTCGCCAACTGCGATCGCCACTGCTCTACTAAACTTTCAACTCCATCCCCGTCCCGCTCCAACTGGTCCAGCCGCGCCTCGGTGATTTTCAGCAGCCTTTCTACCTGGATTCGCTCCAGCCCCGCCGAGTTGGCAACCACTCCCTTAGGCGATCGCCCCTTTTTCGACAACCAAACCCCAGTCCCCAACCCAATCAATCCCAACGCCAACCAATTATCCGCCCCGCTTAAAATCCCGTGGGTCACATCCAACGCTGCCCAAGAAGCCGCAACCCCAGCCCCAATAACCCACACCGGCTTTCCCTTAAACCATTGCATAGACCATTGCAGCATCAATATCACCCCTCGGTGGTAAACAGTCAGGAACCAGCCAGTCAGAAACTGGCAAAGCCAATCCCCGTAATCGGTTCAGCGATCGCCCGCCCCGGTTCCATTAAAGCGGATTCTTTCCAGACCCGGATCGAGAGAAAACCGAAATAAAATTGCCGAAAACCCTAAAAATCTATAGTCAAGTCCCTAATTAGCGCGCCAGCCAGCAGAACTCACTGAGCTTCTCTAAGTTTTCTCTGGCGGTGGCAAAGCCTCTCACGGGTCTTGTTTTTGCTTGAGTCGACCCTAATGGATTGAATCGACCCTACAAACAAAACCACAACAATAAGAGCTCTAGAAAATAAGAGCCCAAAAAACAAATCTGGGAATTCTGAGACAACGCTTAACCCGGAGGCTAAGGGCAACACTCAGAATTCCCAGACTGTCTCATCTTCAAACCATGTCAGAAGTTAAGCTTACAAGTGCCCGTTCGGTTAACAATAACCATCACAAGCACCCTAAAGGCTTACGACAGGGAGTTGATGGTGTAGTCCAACAAAGCGCGGAACTCGGTTCCAGCTTGAGCAGACATGTCCCGAGGAGAGCATAGGCGATCACGGGTGAAACGCAGAGCCTCAACGTAGGGAGCAGTGGGCAAGCTCAAGGTACGGTATACCTCACGAGCACCAGCGATGCCCCACTCGTCCAAAGGACCAGTACCGCCCACAACCAAGCAGTAGTTGATCAAGCGTAGGTAGTGCTTGATGTCGCGTAGGCACTTCTCTTTGAACACTTCGGTGGAATTCGCTTCACCTGCGTTGTTCAAGTAGGAGTACTTCTTGATGCAAGCGTCATAGCCTTCTTTAGCTACTGCATCAATGTTGCCAGCTAGCTTCTCAGCAGCTTCCAGACGAGCAGCTGCGCGCTGCAGACTACCTTGGACGGACTCCAAATCGGAGGAAGAGGGCAGACGACCTGCTGCGTCAGCAGAGGTGACAACCGTGGTGATTACAGATTTCATTATTTGATTCTCCAGTTGTAATTTGATCGAGCATTAAATGCAGAGAAAAAGTCTAGATTTAAGCGCGAATGGCAGTCACTGAACCCAGTGGGTCAACTCAGCCAACACGAGTCAAATCAATGACTAGCTCAGGGCAGTAGCCACGCGATCAAAGTAGCTAGCAGCTTCAGCAGCCAAAGCGGAGCAGTCGCCGTCGATGGTATCCATCTTGCGGAAACGAGCACCACCGTTAGCTTCGGTGTTGGTGTTGGTGATGTGAGCAACAGCAACCGCCTTCATAATTGCAACTGCGCGAGCAGTAGACTGAAGGGGCACACCCAAAGCAATGTAGGTCTCTTTTAGACCGTTCAAGCAACGATCATCCAAAACGGAAGCGTCACCAGCCAACACTGCATAAGCAACGTAGCGGAGAATGATTTCACCGTCGCGTAGGCAAGCAGCCATACGACGAGTGGGGTAGCAATTACCACCAGCTTGAATCAAGCCGTTGTTCTCGCAAATCATGCCGGAAACAGCATCAGAAACAGCGCAGCTAGCGTTGCTGGTGATAGCGTTTACAGCATCCAAGCGCTTGTTACCTTCAGCCACAAAACCTTTTAGGGCTTCCAGTTCAGCGCCACCGATAGGGGCAGTCTTAGCATCAGCGGTAATAACCGCCTTAGAGAATGCGTCAAGCATTGAGGATCTCCTTGATGTTGGGGAAATAACAACTTAACGTGTCGTTTTCGGTGCAACTTCCGGGATTTCTGTATCCCTGTGCACATTCGTAACCCTATTGGAAAATCCTTTCAAAAAGGGGTAGTTGTTAGAACAAAGCAATACTTCTTTACTTAGGCTTTTGGTTTTTCTCAGAA
>CALCTI010000100.1 GCA_937894105.1 uncultured cyanobacterium | reverse complement strand
AAGGAAATTTAAGGAAAATCAACAAAAATTCCCCACTGCAATTTGCTTAACGTCTAGAAACTATCGTCAATTAAGTCTCAAACTCAATATTTGCTGGGGTTTCAGCCCTTGGCATTTGTTATTGCAAAGCACATGGGTCCCAATTGCAGCAAGCTTCCAGAGCTTAATCAATGACACGCAATAGTTTCAGCATATCTACTCATTAAAGCGGCGTTATTGCATTATTAACCCTCAATTTACAGGGTGTTTAGGTGAATTTATCAATGGTTTACGGATTAGAGGAGGTGAAAAGAGGATATTTTTGGCACTCCTGCCCTCTGCAACCCTTGATATAACTGCATTTATTTATGCAACAAAGCCCACTAAAGCAATAGTTTTTAGATCACATTCTCCTTATTTCCTCATAACTTTTAGAGTTAGGGGTTTTGCCAGCACACCTCGGGATCATTGACCAGTTCTTTGATCCCCTGCCCAAATCCTGTTACAAAACATTAAGTGGGCATAGAATCAGCGATCCATAAATTCTCTATTTCAAATCCCCTCGGCAGCCTTTCCACATTCACTGAAGCGTTACCCAAGCATCGAACCCCTATGAGTGCTCCCCTTTCCTACGGCCGCCGTGCCCCCATTAAAAGTACTGCCTCACGATGGTCAACCCTCTGGGCTGATACCCTCACCATTTTCTGGGGAGACTGGCTCGATTTGCGCGTTCGTATTGCCCAGGTTTTAGCGTCAGGCTTGGTGTCGCCCCTGATTTACATTGTTGCTTTTGGTTTGGGGCTGGGCAGTTCCCTGGACGCCAACGCCACTCCCTCCGCTGGCGATAGCTATTTAGAATTTATTTTGCCTGGAATGGTCGCCCTATCATCCATGGCCATTAGCTTTGGCGGTACCACTTTTTCCATTTGCGGCGAACGACTGTTTACCAAAACCTTTGAGGAAATGATGCTGGTGCCCATTCATCCTCTGGCGATGCATCTGGGCAAGATGTTGGCGGGCATTGTGCGCGGGGTGTTGACCGCCAGCTCTGTGATGGTGGTGGCAATTTTATTTACCGGCAAGATTTTAAGCTTTATCAACCCTTTGTTTTTGATTGTTCTGGTATTGAACTGTGCCGTCTTTGCGGGATTGGGGGTGATTGTGGGGCTGACGGTGCAGTCCCTGGAAATGGTGGGCTTGTTTAATAATTTTTTGATTGTGCCCATGTCCTTTCTGGGTGGCACCTTCTTTGACCCGGCAGCGTTACCGATCGCCCTAAAAGTAGTCGTCTATATCTTGCCCCTTACGTACACGAGCATGGCGCTGCGATCGGCAGCATATTTGCCCATCTCCGACTTCCCCTGGTACAGCATTCCAGTACTGATGGCATTTGCGATCGCCATATCCCTAGTGGGAGCTTACAAATTCTCCACCCTCCAGGACTAGGACAATAAGGCAATACCCTGTCGGCGCATCAGGGCTTTTTCGCCGCCATCGCCAAATATTTTGCAATTTCCATCAGCTGGGGCTTGGAGAACGACCCAATCAACGTTCTAGCTACCGCTTTAGTATTGCGAGGCATGGTCAACTGATCTGCCGCCGGCGCTGCTGCCTTAGGTGGCGCTGAAGCCGGCGCTGCTGGAGCCATAGCGGGGGGCACCGCCAACTTAGTCAAAGCATCACTAGGGCTCAGTAAATCCACCTTGCCCACGGCCATTAATTCGCTGCCCTGCTTGAGCTCGCGCACCACTAGGGGAGCCATGGCGCTAGGGGATACCTTGGGATTGGCGATCGCCCCTCGCGTGGTTTCAATTAACTTGGTCCAGGTGGCATTGCCCTGCCCCAGCTCAATTAGCTTCTGACACAGCAGGTCCAATTGTTTACGCCCCTTCGGCGACGGCGGCTGCTTGAAAATCACCACCATCTTCTTCAGCACCATCATTACCTGGGCGCTAAAGTTCGGCGGCAACGCCACTTTTCCAGAACTCGCACTGGTGCCATCTTTCACATAGTCGTATAGGGCAGCCAAAGTGGGCTCAGCTTTATCCACCGCCTTTCCGAGGCTGTCATCGTCGTAGCCGCCCCCTTCCAACTTGGCAATTAAGGTCGCCAGCAGCTTGACGCCCATCGTAAATTCTTTCTGGCAGCGATCATCGATCGTCGCTGGATGCTCGCGCAGATGTTTGAAGCAATTCTCCAGCATCAACGATACCCGGCGAATGCTTTCATAGCCCAGCATCGCCGCGCCGCCTTTAATGGTGTGGGCGTTGCGATAAACCGTATTGCACTCTTCATACTCGTGGACCACCTCGTCGAGATGGTTCAGGGCTGATTCCATGGATTCCAAGTGCTCCTTGGCTTCCATAATGAAGAATTTAACGACCTGTTCGTTCTCGGAACCCACGACGGTAATCCCCTTAAGAATTCAACGGAAAAAAACAGCAGTACAGCCTGAAGATGTAATGATGGCAAACCGGAAACGGTTGCAAACGACGGGCTTAAGTGTGTTTACGAATGGTAGGGCAAAAAAGCTAGATCTTCGCCAATAATCCGCGCTTAACGTCGTAGAGTCTATAGCCTAGCTTTTTATCCCGCTAGCGTCATATCAGTAATTTTTAATGGGCTTTCAGCTAATTTAAACGTTGAAACAAGTATGCCCAAAGAAAAGGGCTACGATCCAGGTTTATGGCAAATCCCTCAACATAAACTGGGACATAAAGCGATGTGCTTAGCTAGACACAACATCTTGCGGCGGGCTGAATTTTCGGGTGTCCTTATCCCCCCCAACCTTTCTACTCAAGAAGAAGGAGAGCAAGATCAAGGAAATGCTGCTAAAACCATTTTTCTACAGTCTATCTCCATCGCAAGGAAAAATTTAGGGTGAGGGCGAGGGGCTACAGCGAAAGGTTTTTGGGGTTATGGGGCTGAGTATTGTCGCCCGCGCCATTGGGTGGGAGTGCGACTGGAGGAGAGGGCAATGCGTAGGGCTGCGAGGGGATCGGCAATGGGGGAAAGGAAAAATAGCCAGGACCATAGCCCCCCTTGTAGGTCATAGGAGCTAAGAATCGCGGCGTTAAGGGCGAAGCGGATCGCCACAAGGGCCACGTT
>CALCTI010000099.1 GCA_937894105.1 uncultured cyanobacterium | reverse complement strand
ATTCAATTGAAGACAGCCCCTAGTGCTGTCTCGTGCAAATAAAATACCAGCCGCGCTAAATATCCAATACCAGCCGCGCTAAATATCCTGCTTACAGCGAAAAGAATTAAAGGTTAGCGAGAAAAACTATAGACCTCTGACCTAAACCTCTCGACACTGCTCATAAAGGGTTTCGTAAGCCTGCGCCGATCGCGCCCAGCTAAAGTTTTGCCCCATAGCCCGCCGCTGCATTGCTTCCCAGTCCCGCTTATGCTGAAACCCTTCCCAGGCGCGAATTAGGGCACAGAACATATCCATGGGCTCGTAGCGGTCAAAACAGTAGCCCGTCCCCTCATCCGCCGCTGGCACGTGGTGCTGCACCGTATCCACCAGTCCCCCTGTACGCCGCACAATGGGAATACTGCCGTAGCGCATGGCTAAAAGCTGACTAATACCGCAAGGTTCAAAGCGAGACGGCATTAAAAACCCATCGGAGCCTCCGTAAATTCGCCGAGCCAGCGGGTCGCTGTGGAGTAAGTACACCGCAATGCGCCCTGGATACCGCGATGCTAGTTCCCACATTTGGGTTTCGTAATAGCGATCGCCCGTCCCCAGCAGCACAAACTGGGCATTGGTAAACGCCACAAACTGCTCCAACATTTGCACAATCAGGTCAATGCCTTTTTGCTCCACCAGGCGACTAACCAAACCCACCAGAAACGCACTTTTATTCACCTCCAGCCCCACCTCTTCCTGTAGGGCCACCTTATTAGCCGCCCGCTTTTCCAAGGTGTCCACGGAGAAGTTTTGCGCCAGATGGCGATCGCTCACCGGGTCGTAGGACTCCATATCGATGCCGTTTAAAATCCCCGACAGCTTGCCCCCAATAAACGACAGCAGCCCCTCCAGCTTTTCCCCATGGGTAGCGGTCTTAATTTGCTCCGCGTAGGTGGGCGACACCGTATTAACCCGATCCGCAAACTGCACCGCCGCCGCCATGGTGTTATGCCCCTGCATATACCACGGGCACCAGGTCATTTGTTCCAGCAGCGATCGCCACGGACCCTGGTACGCCAAATTGTGAATCGTAAACAAGCTGGCAATATCCGGCGACTGGTGCATCCACACGGGCACCATCCCCGTATGCCAGTCATGACAATGCACCACATCAGGCTTCCAATGGTTCCACACAAACTCCGCCGCCCCGTTAGAAAACAGCGTAAATCGCCACGCCTCATCATCACCGCCGTACACACTGCGCCCAGAAAACGCCAAATGCCCAAATAAATACAGGGGCACGTCCGAATTGGGCAACACCGTTTCGTACACCAAAAAATCCTGAAACATGGTGCTGCCCTGCCACACTGGCTCTTCGGGCACCTCCATTTTGTCCGGCAAAAAACCGTAATAGGGCAAAAACACCCGCACGTCGTGCCCCATTTTCCGCAGCGCCTTGGGCAAAGATCCCACCACATCTCCCATACCGCCAACCTTGGCTAATGGTGCAGCTTCAGCAGCGATAAATAAAATTTTCATAGAAGGCGTTGAAGGGAAACGTTAAAGCGGTAGAGTGGCTGCCGGGCGAGGGCCATCCAGCCGATAGCCTACTACGAATGCTCACCTTTCTCTGGCAATTTTCCAAGACTTTACCGATGGAGATTCAGGGGCTTCTGACAGGTAAAGAGTTGCCAGACCCATAAAAAGCTGCCAGAGAGGTCAGTACAAGGACAAAAGTTTTGAAATAGAGGCTAAAAGCCTTGCCAGTTAAGGGTTAAGGTGATTTCAATTTCGTTCGGACGGTAAACAGGCTGAAATTACTGCCCTGTAAGGATTACAGCTTTCGCATCTGATTTTTTTGTCCCTGTACTGAGGGCAGATAGATAAAAATTGCTGAGGAAGTGCCTCTAAAAATTATTTAATCCTCAAAGAATCCCCCTGACGCACTCGTGAAATTTGCAATTCTGGAGCTTTTACTGAGGGATTTATTTTTTGTCGATATTGCTTCTTGTGGATATTGCTTAAAGCTTGTTTATCTAAAACGTTTGTTTTGAGTGTTGAAAACTTAAACTGCGTCCATGAGCCCATTTTTTGAATTTGAGCGCGATTTTGTGGATTCCCTCCGGTGTATTCCCATGGGGGTGCGCTATCACCTGGATCGCTGCGGCATTAAGCTAAAGCTGCACCATTGGCATCATTTAACCGGCGAAGAGCGGCAACTGTTGGTGGCCCTACCCTGTGATGGTGACGAGGACCAGGTAACCTACCGTAAAACCTTGCGGGATATGGTGCTGTTGCGCTCCGGTGAAGTGCCGAAGGATTTACCGGTAGAGTCATCGTGGCCCTGGCAACGGGAGGTGCTGCCAGGCGAAACGGTGGAGCAGGCGAAACGGGTCAATATGCCATTGTCTGACGAGCAGTGGCGATCGCTGTCGGAAATCCAGCGATTTGTTTTGGTCAAGCTAAGCCGTCCAGGTCACGAAAATCGAAATTTCATACCGGCTCTTAAGGAGTTCGGGCTATTGTCTTAGGGGTACGGTGTCGAAAGGATTGACCCCTATGGCAAAGTACTCCCTTGCGACCTTGCTGACTTTTCCCGCTATTGAAACAATAGTTTTATGAAGTATAAAAGCGACACCCAACAGGCCTGTTTTGAAAAAATTCTGCCTTGGCTAAAAGCGCTGCCAAATCAGGTGATTTGGGATCAGGAGGCGGAAAATCCCACCGTTTATATCACTGAGGGCTCAGCCTGTGTGCTGGTGGAGGTGCTGCCCTGGGAAGATAATGCGGCGATCGACACCCGCTCTTACGTGGTCACCCAAGTGAACCTACAGGCATCCCTGCTGGAATTTTTACTGCGGGAAAACGATCGCCTCCTATTCGGCGCTTTTGGCATCGACTCCGACGGGGATATTTTCCTAGGGCATACCATTGTGGGCTCTGAGTGCGACAAGGATGAGCTAGAAACCTCCGTGCGTTCCATCCTTGCCCTAGCGGACGACTATGACGACGTCATTGTGGACAAATGGGGGGGGCAGCGGGCTGTGGATCGTTCCGCCCAACGCAGCTCCGCCGAGTAGCTAAAATTGCAGCCATTGCGTAGACAGGGTTGTGGCCAATATTAAAGATGCCGAAAACGCGGCACGGCGATGGAAAACGTTTGCAGACCAAAGGGAAAACAGAAGCAGCCAGTACAGAAAAGGTGAGGAAATCTCCGTATTTTGCCGCCTTCTTTTCTAGGAAAAAGCCGCGTTACAATTATTTATCTTGTAATATCGCGCCCTAAAAGCGCTTTGCCAGTGATCCAGTCTGCCTCTCCGTCCAAATCCCCCATCCGTCCCCAAGAAACTGCCCAAAAAAATCCCTCAGAAACGTCTCCCCAAGAGGTGCCAAGCTCCCATCATCACGATCACAATGCCCATAGCCACGGGGACAATCACAGCCACGGTCACTCCCACAGTGAGGAGTCGCGACGCAAATTGATTAACCGCCTGTCCCGCATTGAGGGGCACGTGCGTGGAGTGAAAACCATGATTACTGATGATCGCCCCTGTCCTGAGGTGCTGATCCAATTAGCGGCCATCCGTGGAGCGATCGACCGGGTCTCTCGGGCGATTTTAGATGACCACATGTCCGAATGTTTGACCCGTGCTGCCCACGAGGGAAATATTGAAGCGGAAATTGATGGGTTAAAACAGGCGCTGGATCGCTTCTTACCCGGATAGGAAAAAAATAGTTACAGAATCGTTACCGAAAAATCAAGGCTGAAAATCGGACCGATAATCCGGCAAAATAGTAAGTCAAAGGTAACAAGGCGTTACAAAGTTCTGGTTGCACTGGGTACTCCTGGCTTTGTAACGCTGAATTCTAAACTTTTCTCAACTTCCTAGCGCGACTATGACCCATCCTTTCCTAGAACGTCTCCACCATCCTGACCGCCCTGTTTTGGTATTCGACGGCGGTATGGGAACGCTGTTGCAATCTCAGAACCTGACGGCGATGGACTTTGGTGGGGAGCACTACGAAGGATGCAACGAGTATTTGGTCAATACCAAGCCCGAGGCGGTGGAGTTTGTCCATCGCAAATATTTAGAAGCGGGCGCGGATGTGATTGAGACGGATACTTTTGGCGGCACCTCTACTGTGCTGGCGGAGTATGACCTACAGGATCAGGCCTATGAGCTAAACAAAACGGCGGTGGAGTTGGCGAAGGGCTTAACGGCGGATTATTCCACCCCCGAAACCGCTGCCGAAGGGTTCAACTCGGGCGCGGCAACCATCGGCACCGGGCCATACAAATACGTAAGCTGGGAGCCGAAAGGCGAGCTGGTTCTGGCGCGCAATGATGACTATTGGCGTGGCATGGGCGCATGGGAAACCGTGACCCGCAA
>CALCTI010000098.1 GCA_937894105.1 uncultured cyanobacterium | reverse complement strand
TGAAACCCTTACGGCTCTTGACTTAGGGATTCAATTGATGACAGCCCCTAGTTCAGTCGCCTTAGTTCAGTTCGTTTAACGTCCATCTTTTCCCGCCATTTCTCCTCGTCGTCTTTATGGGTAACGCTGCGCCGCAGGACAACTTTGTTGCCAACAAGATTTTTAAGAGCGCCCGCTGGTTAGCTCGATGGATTGACCGATTTACGGAAAGCTTGGGGAAACTGGCAGCTTGGCTGGTTGTGGTGCTGGTGCTGGTGGGTACTTGGAATGTGGTGGGGCGCTATATCGGACGGGCGATCGGGCAGAATTTAACGTCTAATACTTTTCTAGAGCTGCAATGGTATCTGTTCGCGTTGATTTTTATGTTGGGTGCACCCTATACCCTGAGGCGCAATGAGCACGTCAGAGTGGACTTGATTTATAAGGGATTATCCAAGCGAAAAAAAGCCTGGGCCAACTTATTAGGGAGTGTGCTATTTCTGATTCCCTTTAGCTGTTTGGTGATTTATTTTTCTTGGAATTGGACTTTAAATTCTTGGCTGGTTTTTGAAAGTTCTTCCGATGCTGGTGGCTTACCTAGATATCCTATTAAGTCACTTATTATTATTAGTTTTGCCCTATTGATTTTCCAGGGATTTTCAGAAGCGGTAAAAAGCTTAGTGGTTATTGGGGAAGAGTCTAGTGATTAGTGTGGCGATCGCCCCCAAGTCACCCCCAATAATCTCAACTAACCTAAATAGAACTAACTCAATTAAACGCCATCATCACCTTTGTAGCCTTTAATTTTTAGCAAAAATTCTAAAGAAGAAATAAAAGAAGAAATAATGGACATTTTGGCAGTGGTCGGAGCAGGCAGTTTGGATTGGTTAGGACCACTGATGTTTGTGGGGGCGCTACTGTTTTTAAGCTTGGGCTATCCCGTTGCGTTTTCCCTCGGGGGCGTGGCGATCGCCTTTGGGCTGGTTGGCATTTTGCTAGGGGAATTCGACTCGGTATTTATGACAGCGCTGCCGGGGCGAATTTTCGACATTATGCGAAATTACACCCTGCTAGCCATTCCCTACTTTATTTTTCTCGGCGCAATTTTAGAAAAATCCGGCATTGCGGAAAAGCTGCTGGAAACGATGGGAATTTTATTCGGGCGGGTGCGGGGCGGACTGGCACTAGCGGTGGTTTTAGTGGGCGCACTGTTGGCGGCAACAACCGGAGTTGTGGCGGCGACAGTGGTAGCCATGGGATTGATTTCCCTGCCGATTATGTTGCGCTACGGCTATCGGCGATCGCTGGCCACCGGCGTGATCGCCGCATCGGGCACCTTGGGGCAAATTATTCCCCCTAGCGTGGTGCTGGTGGTGTTGGCGGATCAGCTAGGGATTTCCGTGGGACCGCTGTTTATCGGTTCGATTATTCCTGGGCTAATGATGACCGGCGCTTTTGGAGCGTACGTTATGGGAATCGCCTGGCTACAACCGGACGCCGCACCCGCATTGCCAGAAGAAGTGCGCAATATTGGCGGGGCAAAGCTATTTAAACGGGTGCTGGGAGTTATGGTGCCGCCGCTGCTGCTCATTATTTTGGTATTGGGCAGCATTTTCTTTGGCATTGCCACTCCCACAGAGGCGGGGGCGATCGGTAGTTTAGGCGCAATTATTCTGGCGGCTTTTAATGGCAAGTTCTCCAAAACGATGCTGACAGAATCGAGCCAAACCACCCTACGAATTTCCAGTATGGTGATGTTTATCCTAATTGGATCCACCACCTTTAGCTTGGTTTTTCGAGGGCTGGATGGCGATCACTTTATGTTGAATTTACTGCAAAATCTTCCTGGCGGTCAATTTAGTTTTCTCGCAGTCAATATGCTCACAATTTTCATATTGGGCTTCTTCATTGACTTCTTTGAAATTGCTTTTATTGTGCTCCCAATTTTTGCTCCCGCCGCCCAAGCCTTTGGTATGGATATGATGTGGTACGGCGTTTTAATGGGTGCTAATTTACAAACATCGTTCCTAACGCCACCTTTCGGATTTGCATTATTTTATTTGCGCGGTGTCGCCCCAGAAATCATTAAAACTAGCGAAATCTATCGCGGTGTTATTCCCTTTATTGGGCTACAATTGCTGGTGCTTTTGTTAATCATTATTTTCCCGGCGATTGTGACGTTTTTACCATCTTTAAGTGCTGCTTAGTAGAGCCAATGTTTGATCTGCCACTTCCTAATCCTGCTCCAGAGAATCCAGGGTCAATCTTTTTTCTCTTGATTATTACGCTGCAAGTGAGCGTAGATTTAGTGTCACTTCTGCTAGCAAAGATTCCTGAACAATCGAAAGGATCGTTGCCAAACTTTATTGAAGAAGGGTGGTGACCATCCCTAATATCCCTTCCATGTTTGTTTCTTAGTTGGAAACTACTTGGTAGCTGGTTATTACAGTTGACCAATTTCTAAATCACACCTCTTTACTGAAAGACTGTGTTTATACTTATTGGGCTGCGATCGCGGGGCCTTTTGTTGATGATTCTTTTTCCGGTAATCGTTAGATTTTTATCGCCCTTGATTACTGCATAGAAACATCAAAATAGTATTACTGGCACCAGTAGATTTCCTAGGCTATCCTAAGGTCGTAAGGAGGATAGACTTTAAGTAGCCACGACTACGGCAATAGTCCAAAATCTTGGCTTCAGCAAGACTATCCGCTTTTTATACAGGAAAAGGCAAGCAATAAGCCTTTTGAAATATTATTTTTTAGGAGAAAAAGTGTGACCGTTCCTGGTGCAGAAAAGAAAATTTCGGCGGGAATTTGTGGAATTCTTATTGGTGCTTTGGGCATCCACAAATTTATTTTGGGGTACTCCACAGAAGGAGTCATTATGTTGCTTGCCAGCATCCTAACCTGCGGTATTGCCGCTCCCATCATGGGCATCATTGGTTTGGTAGAAGGGATTCTTTATATCACCAAAGAAGACCAAGAATTTATCGACACCTATATCAATAACAAGCGCGGCTGGTTCTAAATACGGCTGCTGAAAATGCAGGCTAGAAGCATATCTTCAAGAAGGGAACTGCTTGAAATTTGCAACTTTTAGTTTCGGAATTTTGGACTTCTTACAGTCGATCTATTTCAACAAAAGAGGCTGCAATAAGCGCGGAAGACTTCAGCAAAACCTAGCCATCTCTTGTTGTTGGCAAAGTATTGGCGAATCCAATAGAGTGAGGTCTTGGGAAGGCATTAGGGACTGTCACAATTAAATCTCGAGCCCAATAGCTGCAAGGGTGTCAGTCCCTAGTATCGTTTATTTCAAAGGGTGCGTACTTCTCACTGTTTCAGTCCCCTGGAGTTTAATTGGTGACACGCTCTAACTGCGCTACATGTCCTGCGTCAGTGGCGATTAACTATATTTAGTACTATGCAAAGGAAAGGGTACTGGAAATATTACTTAGGGCTGGGTCTAGCCAGTGGGTTAGGGGCTGCAATGGTGGGATTCAGCGCCTTTGATTCTGATCTACCGCTTCCCCACTGTTTAATCCAAGCCTTCCTGGGTTTTCCTTCTCCAAGCTGTGGGCTAACTCGGTCAATTAGAGCACTAGCCCAAGGAAATCTTGTAGTTTCTCTTTGGTATCATCTGTTCGGATTGCCCATCGTGGGTCTGACCTTTCTTTGGGGAACGATCGCCGTTTTAAAACTGTGCAGACAGCCATTGGGCGAGGGGCCCAAAGTTAATCTTTGGATGCGTCTAGTAAAGCGTGAAACAATCATTGTTGCTCCTAGCTTATTTCTGACTTATTACGCGGTTCGACTGGCAGCTTTTTACAATATAGGAGTGCCTTCCCTGTTGGGAAATAGCGTTTTTTGGAGATTTCTGGAAACAGGAGCCAAAGCCCTTTAACGATGATTCAGTCTTAGCAGATGATGTGGAGGATTTTAAGACGATAATGAAGACTAAAAAACAACTCAAGTTAGCATCTTTGGTTATTGCTGGAGGGCTTGTTTTAGGGTCAATCGCTAATACTGAAATTCCCTTTTTTGCCAAGGGATTTATCTTGTTAATTCCGCTTCAGGTACTAGCTTTGGGCTACATTTTTTGGAATCAACCTAATCTTCTGACAAAGAAGTAGGCTAATAGTTAAGTGTCTGGCGATCGCCCGTTTTTGCGATTACCATCTCCTTAAATTCAGCCCCGTTCAATGCGCTGAAACTCATGGTCGATCGCCACCCACAGTTCACGGTTGTGGGGATCCGTATGCAAAGCTTTCTTGAGGAAAATTCGAGCTTTATCCGGTTCACGGCGGTCGATCAACTCTCGCCCCCAGCGGTGATAGCTAATAGCTAACCACTGTTTCGCTTCGGGATCCTGGGAAATACGACTGGCTAGGGCCTCGCTCATAGCGATCGCGCTGGGAAATCGTCGAGAGGCTAGCAACGCCTTTAAACGCTTGTAGGTTTTCTCCTTCAGCTCCTGGTCAAAGGTGGATAGCTCCGGATTAAATTCGACCTTTGGCCACACTTTCGGCTGCTGACGCGGCTGACTGGGATCAACCCCAGTAACCCTATCGTCGTTGGGGGAAACCTTTCCCTGACGCTTCACGGACTGGGTAGGGCGCGACTGTACATTAACTCGTGGCTGGGCTTTAGATGGAGATGTTTGGGCCGTGGATGGTTGAGATTGTTGAGTGGTGGGCTTTTTAGCCGCAGACTTGGGCGGGGCACTGCGGCGAGTAGTGCGAGTGCGGCGATCGCACTCCCCCGTAATCTGATGCCCATGCTCCATCAGCATTCGATAGGCTGCCGTCACCTGGATAAACTGCTCCTGAGTTTGACTCTGGGACTGGGCCGACCCACCGCCACGATTAGCATCCGGGTGATACTGCCGCGCTAGCTTTCGATACGCAGCCTTCACCTCCGCCAACGATGCCCCCACCGGCAATCCCAACTTGCGGTAACACTGTCGTAATTCTGCCCGTGTATTTACCCGTGAAGCCATTCTCACCTCAAAGCGATACCCAATAGCGATGATTAACTAACTATCTAATCGCCCATAACCGTAGCTTTCCCATCATCGCCTAGGGATCACGCGATCGCCACTATCTTATTCGCCACCCTCTTAAAAAGAATTCACAGACGGTCCAGACTTACTAAGCGTTCCAAACTTACTGGGCACTTATAAAGTGCTAACGACATAGGGCGAAGGACGGATAAAATCGCTCAAAATCGCCCAAAAGCCCCTATCTCGAACGGTCAATCATAATCTGCCCTAAACGGCACCTTAAACCCACTGCCCAAACCGCAATTTGTCCCCGTATCAGGCTTAACGTCAACATTGCCACGCCTTGATATGCTGGGGCGTACCTGTTGGTTGCGTTATTGCAACCAATGAATTTAGGAGCTGTCATCAATTAAATCTCAAGCTCAATAGATACGAGGGTTTCAGCCCCTAATATTTTTTATTTTAAAGGGCGTATACTTCCCCCTGTTTAAGGCTTCTGGAGTCGAATTGATGACGCACCCTAGCCATTAAACCTGGGTCAACATATCCCCCCTAAATTCAATTCGCACTCAGATCGCCTTGGTCTACTTCAATCTAGGCTTACCCCGATCTAACCACCATATCCAGTTACCAAGAGAGCACCTTTTAGAGACGCTGTTATGAATATCCATACGGTTGCAACCCAACCCTACCTTGACCAAAAGCCAGGCACATCCGGGCTCCGCAAGCAGGTTCCCGTTTTCCAACAGCGTAATTACCTCGAAAACTTTATCCAATCTATCTTCGACAGCCTTGGAGGGCATCAGGGCACAACCTTAGTCGTAGGCGGCGACGGTCGCTACTATAACCGTGAAGCCATTCAAATCATTTTAAAAATGGCAGCGGCTAACGGCTTTGGCAAAGTGCTCGTTGGTCAAGGGGGCATTCTTTCTACCCCCGCCGCTTCGAATCTGATCCGCCAAAATCAAGCCCTGGGAGGCATCATCCTGTCCGCCAGCCATAACCCCGGCGGTCCCGAAGGGGATTTTGGGGTGAAATACAACATTGACAACGGCGGACCGGCTCCCGAGAAAATTACCAACGCCATTTACGATCGCACCCAAACCATTGACGCTTACCAAATGCTGGAGGCGGCAGATATGGATTTGGACCAGTTGGGCACTGTGTCCTTGGGTGAGATGACCGTTGAGGTGGTTGATTCTGTGGCGGCCTACGCGGAGCTGATGCAGTCTCTCTTTGATTTTGGCGCGATTCGGGAATATATTGCATCTGGTTTTTCCCTGGCAGTGGACTCGATGCATGCGGTCACCGGTCCCTACGCTTCAAAAATTTTTGAAGGTTTACTGGGCGCACCCACTGGCACCGTAAAAAATGGCGTGCCTCTGGAAGATTTTGGGGGTGGTCACCCGGATCCCAACTTGGTTTATGCTCACGATTTGGTGGAGATTTTGTTTGGCGATACCCCCCCAGATTTTGGGGCCGCTTCCGATGGGGATGGCGATCGCAACATGATCCTTGGCTCCAACTTCTTCGTCACCCCCAGCGATAGCCTAGCGGTACTGGCTGCCAATGCCACCCTAGTTCCCGGCTATAAAAATGGCATTACCGGGGTCGCTCGCTCCATGCCCACCAGCGCCGCCGTTGACCGTGTTGCGGCGAAGCTCAATATCAACAGCTACGAAACCCCCACCGGCTGGAAATTTTTCGGCAATCTGTTGGATGCAAACAAGGCGACCCTGTGCGGCGAGGAAAGCTTTGGGACCGGCTCTAACCACGTGCGCGAAAAGGATGGGTTGTGGGCGGTGTTGTTCTGGCTCAATATTTTGGCGGTGCGTAAACAGTCTGTCGCCGATATCGTCCAGGAGCACTGGGCAACTTACGGGCGCAATTACTATTCTCGCCACGATTACGAAGGGGTGGAGAGCGATCGCGCCAACACCCTAATGGTCAACCTGCGGGACAAGGTCGCTAGCATCAAGGGCGAAGCCTTCGGCAGCTACACCGTTGACTATGCTGACGACTTTAGCTACACGGACCCCGTGGACAACAGCGTCAGCCAAAAGCAAGGCATTCGCATTGGCTTTACGGACGGTTCCCGCGTTGTGTTCCGCCTTTCAGGCACCGGCACCCAGGGAGCCACCTTGCGGGTTTATTTGGAAAGCTACGAAGCTGATACGGCAAAGCACGGTATTGAAACCCAGGAGGCACTGGGCGAATTGATTCAGATTGCCGATGAAATTGCTCAAATCAAGCCCCTAACCGGTCGCGATAAGCCCACTGTTATTACCTAAACCATTGACTTACCAAGGAGCACTCTACGGGGCTTTAAACCATAAGGTGATCTAAAAAACAAAGGAAGGCTCTCCATATTGGAAGAGCCTTCTTTGCTGTCAGTTTATATGTTCAAAAGCCACTGACTTGCTCATATTTAGGGGTTGTCATCAATTAAATTTCAAGCTCAGTAGCTGCAAGAGTTTCAGCCCTTAAAATTCTTATTCAAAAGGGCGCGTACTCACCGCTGCGTAAGGCTTCCAGAGCTTAATTGATAACACGCCCTAGCTACCACTGTTTAGTCGTTACTAAATCAGCTTAGTCGTTACTAAATCAGCTCGAGAATTAGGTGGAATACTTGGTCTTACCACCTCCCCAGCGAGGACCGATAATCTTCGGTTGGCTTAGAACGTGACCAGCAACGGCGTAAAGCTCTTCGTCCGTTAGATTACGCATTTCCGGATAAATGTCAGAGCTGCGGGTACTGGGGTGAAATTCATAAATTTCGATTTCGCCATCGTAGGTGGTGGGGTTCTTCATGTAATCCACCAAGCTGGCAATATTATCACGGGCAGGAATTGCGCCGGCTAGAGACTCGGGGGACAAATCCAAATCAGGGCTGGTTTTGGTGACGCCACCCGCATGGCACTGGGCACAGGTGTCGTTAAAGACTCGTTTGCCGATCGCCACCTGCTCCATACTCAAAGTCACCACCTCGCCGCTTTCATCAAGGTTGACGGTGCGCAGCTCAGGATCCACGTTAATGGCGTGGGCGGCGTCCACAGCAGTTTGAAAAACAAGGAAAACTGCAGTTATGGCGAACAGAATGCACTTTCTCAGCATGGATATCTCTAGAACGTAGGTCTCTGGTGTCGGTCAGGCAATTTAAGCCAGAAAAGTCATTGAATCGTGCCGCTAGATTCTGTCGCTGTTTGCCAGCTTGCCCTGACATAGAATCTTATGTGACACAGAAGTTAACATTATACTGGCGAAACCAGGAATAATTTTACATCGCGATCGCCTAAAGGCGTTTCATATGGATAGGTTCATTAACAATCTCTCAACAATCGCCCCATTCTCTCAGACTTCAAAGGGCTGAACCTCATAAAAAATCAGCCGTCAATGTTACCCCTATTAATCCGCTCCTATTAATCTGCTAATCCGCCCCTATTAATCTGGCTTTTAATAATCCGACCTTTAATGATCCGACCTCCAATAATCCGACTTTTAAAATGCCCAGGGAATGGCATTAGGACAGGGGCGCTGAGCCATTTAAAGACTCGTTCACAGGCTGGGGGCGATCGCCCTCCCAAGCCCCATCACTGGCAGCGCCGTTATTGCCCATGGAGCGACTAGCCGCCGCCGGTGAAAATGGGTGATGGTGCATGTTAATAAGCTGGCTTAAAGTTTTCTTCAGCTGAGTTCGGGGCACGATCGCATCCACAAAACCGTTGGCCAACAAATATTCAGCGGTTTGGAAATTGTCCGGCAGCTTTTCCCGTAGGGTTTGCTCAATGACCCGCCGTCCCGCAAAGCCAATCATCGCCTTCGGTTCCGCCAAAATCAAATCTCCCAGCATGGCAAAGCTGGCCGTAACGCCGCCGGTGGTGGGATGGGTCAACACGGGAATATACAGCAGCCCCTGCTCCCGATGGCGCTCCAGGGCGCCGGAAATTTTTGCCATTTGCATTAGGCTCAACATCCCCTCCTGCATTCGTGCCCCTCCCGACGCACAGAGGATAATCACCGCAACGCCTTGAGCGGTGGCATGCTCAATGGCGCGGGTTAGCTTCTCCCCCACCACTGAGCCCATGCTGCCTCCCATAAATCGAAAGTCCATCACCCCCAGCACCAGGGACTCGCCATGAATTTCTCCCTGCCCCGTTTGCACCGCATCTACGAGCCCGGATTTTGCCTGGGCTTCTTTGATGCGATCGCGGTAGGCTTTGCGATCACGAAATCCTAGCGGATCCACCGGAGCCACCCCCGTATCCAACGGCTGCCAGGTACCCGCATCAATAAGCTGTTCAATGCGATCGTCGCTCCACACCCGCATATGGTGCTCGCAGTTTAAACAAACCATTTGGTTCGTCTTTAAATCTTTGGTGTAAGCCATTACCCCACAGGCTTCACATTTAGTCCAAAGCCCGTCAGCAATATCCCGCTCTGGGGGTTCTGGGGCAGCGGCATCCGCCTTTTGGCGATTTGCAAACCAATCAAATAAAGACATAGGGGCGATCGCTCCTGGGCTACACGGCGCAAGCTCAATAACATTAGTTTGCCTAGGGGGTGTCATCAATTAAACTCCAGAAGCCTTACACAGAGGGAAATACACACCCTTTGAAATAAGAAATATTAGGGACTAAAACCCTTGCCATATTGAGTTTGATTTTGAATTGATGGCAGACCCTAGGCGCTCTGGGTGTCGTTTGCTGGCGTAATTCGTGCAGTCGTAAACCAGCGCAATATTGAGCTTGAAATTTCAGTCTAAGATTTTACCGCTTTTCAGCGATCGCCCCGATCCTTACCAACGCCAACCCCTCAGGCAACCCTTATAAACCGCCTTGTAAAGAAATCGTAAGTAAGATGACTCGGGATGACTATTGGTCAAAATCAAACGGTCCCTGATTCTGATCGAAAGAATCGATTCCATTGGCGGGTGGCACCGATTCAATAGGGTCAGCAGGAGCAATGAGAGCACCATCGGGCGTGCCGTTAATAAGAGACTCGTCAATAGGAGCAGGGGCCGCTCCTTGGGCGGGACCTTCAGGAATTAAATAAATTGATTCCACTTGACGATTAGGCTGGGGCAGCGCCACCATTCGTCCTTCGTCAACGTAGTAAGTCACCACTTCCGCCCGCAGGCTATTGCCCTCCTGGAGCACCAAAACATCCCCCGCCAGCACCAGGCGACGCTCGTTGCTGAAATACTGCGCCTGGGCAGAAGTCGCTTCCAAGTTACGCGACGGGTAATCCACAAACACATTGCCCCGGGCAGTAACGGTGCCTGCTTCCGAATTAGATTCTTGAATATCCGATAAAACCGTAATGGGGTTACGTACAACGGTGGGCGGGGTAGGGGTTTGCCCGTAGGCTGCGGGAGCAATACAGGCGGCGGCTGTGGCGATTCCGACGGCAATAAATTTTCCGAAAGAACTCCGTTGCCCAACGTTGTCAACAGCAGACTGATTCGTTGTTTCGTCCGTTACTTTGCCCATTACCGATGTTCGCCCCACATGCTTCACGATCCTTCACACATTAACGAAGATTGCCCCTAATGGCGATTCTGGGTTATCTCCCTCGTAATGTCGCCGTTAGGGTCGCAGCTTTTGACTAAACTTCTGGATAAAAAATTGCCGGGTAAAAACTGCCGGGTAAAACTGCCGGACAAAGACCAGTCCAAGAAGGATAAAAAAATATCGTTACCCAAGCATCGTGACTAACTTTGAGTTACTTTAAGTCACTCTGGTCCCCAAAGAGCCTCCAGACAATTCATTGCTAATAAATTCATTGGCACTGTAGAAAATCAGGAATGCGAAAACCAGAAGCCCGCCTGTGCCTTTAACACCATCAGAGCGCGTCATCAACCTCATCAGTTCTTCCGAAAGCCTTAATGCCGTAGCCCAGTCAACAAAACAGGCTGGGGACGATAAAACTGGGTGAGGTGAGTTTTTGAAGTTGAATTGACGACAGCCGGTTATATAGGGCGAATATATGGAGTCTTATTGGACTTGTTTTGGACGCACGACTCGTGCATAGCTCGGGTCTGTTTGGGCGTATCATTCATTCCGATTATTCGGGCATGTATTCGGGCATAGTTTACTTAGGGTTTGTATCATCTATGGGGCGATCACAGGGGATTGCCCATTGCAAAGTTAGGTGTAATCACAGCACATTTCTTAAGGTTGACAATAGGCTGAAGTAAGACCACCCATTGCCAGCGGACAATATTGCCTACGAAAAATATGACTGCTATGGACCCACTCCTGCTGAGTTTTTTAATGTCCCAAGGTATGGCGTACCTGCGGGTCAACCATGGCGGGCAGATTTACGAAGCGTTGCCTGAAGTGCGCCAGTTTGCAGAGGCTCCAGAGGATTTTAATACCACCAGCACCTTAGATAATCACTTTCCCGAACTCATCGGTTTAGAGACGATTTTTGAAGACTTAATTTGTGGCGAGCTTAGTCATTTTCAGCTTCAAGGAATTGCTCGACCGACCTTTGAACCGGAGCCGTCCTTATATTTTGATCTGACAATTTTGGCGGACCACAGCCATGATCGCGCTCCCTTTATTTTGTTCTTCAGCGATGTCACTGAAGATATGAAAATGAAGCAGCGGCTGACCCAAAGCGCCAACGAAGTGGCACTGCTTTATGACCAGCTGTCCGCCTCGCAGATGTATATCAATCGGGTGATTGTGTCCATGGCGGACGGGCTGTTGGTCACCGACAAGGAAGGCATTATCGAAACCTGTAATCCCGCCGTTAAAACCTTGCTGGGTTACCATCCCCAGGAATTGCTGCATCAGCCCATTACCGTTTTGCTGGAGGGGGATAATTTTTCACTCGATGCCATCCATCCCAAAATTGAACAGGGGGAAGAGCTGGTCAGTGATCTGGAGGTTACCGGGCGTACCAAGTTGGGGCAACGGCGTACGTTGTCCTTTTCCTGTGCGGTGCTTCAGGGTAAGCGTGTGGACGAGCCACGATTTATTCACGTTTTTCGGGATGTGACCGAACGCCAGCGATCGCAAACGCGGATGCAGGTGCAATATAGCGCCGTGCGCACCTTTACTACCGAAGCGGACATGGACCAGGCGATCGCCAAAATTCTGCAAATCGTTTGCAGCGCCTTAGATTGGCAATTGGGTCAGCTTTGGCTGGCGTCGGAAAATGAAAACGATATTCTGCGCTGTACCCATACCTGGAAGCGCAGTCAAAGCCTTAAAACCTTTGCCAATTTCTTAAGCAGCACTAGACCCAATTGGGGGGCTGATTCAGACACTAGCGTTGCCCACCTTCGCCTTAAAGAAAAGCCCGTATGGATAGACGACCTGCCCCAATGGCTCAGTGATCACAAAGCTGACGATACGGGCAGTGGCACCAATAAATCCCCTTATTCGACCTATTCCCTGCTGAGTCAAGCGGCGGCCGCCGGGGCAAAATCTGTCTTTGGATTTCCCCTGTACAACTCCTTGAACCACATGGGTATGGCGCTGTTTTTTGACATTGTTGAGCGCCCTTCCGAGCCAGACTACTGGCCTCTGGCCGCCATGTTAGGCAGTCATCTGGGACAGTTTATTCAGCGCAAGCGAGCCGAGGCGGCTTTGCGCATTAGCCAAGCGGAAACAGAGCGTCTGCTGCTCAATATTTTGCCGGAATCCGTTGCCGATCAGTTGCGCAATACTAATCAAACCAAGAGCAGCGAATTGGAAACGGTGTTTGATGCTCGGCGAGTGACGATCGCCGAAGACTTCCCCGAGGTGACGGTCATGTTTGCGGACATTGTGGGCTTTACGGCCCTTGCCGATAAGCTATCGCCGTTGGAACTGGTAAGGTCGCTGAATCAAATCTTTTCTCGGTTTGATCGACTCACGGAATTTTACGGCTTGGAAAAAATCAAAACCATTGGCGATTCTTACATGGTGGTGGGTGGACTACCGGAACATCGCGATGACCATGCGGAGGCGATCGCCAGCATGGCATTAGATATGCAGAACGCCCTGAGGCAGCTCAACCAAGAACAACAAGAATCTTTCCAGATTCGCACCGGCATCCACACGGGACCGGTCGTCGCTGGAGTGATCGGACTAAAAAAATTCGCCTACGATCTTTGGGGGGACACCGTTAATGTGGCTAGCCGCATGGAGTCCCACGGGCAACCGGGAAAAATTCAGGTGAGTGAAACCACTTACAATCGCCTCAAAAGCAACTACATTTTTAAGGCAAGGGGAGAAATTGAGGTGAAAGGAAAAGGGGGAATGAGCACCTACTTCTTACAGTCAAAATATTCTTCTGAAGCCTAAGCCCAGTTATTTTGGATGCTTAGTTAAACCACCAATCAAGTTCAGACTAAAATTCAGACTAAAAGTTCAGACTAAAGTTCACCTTAAAATTGGGGTTAGCTCAGCCGTTAACAGTCTGACAGTCACATCATTGAAATTCATCGGCACACGACTCAGCTTAGAGCGATTGATTTATACAACAATCCTGGCCGCTTTTTATGTCCACTCCTGATTCTGCCGATAGTAGCTCTGCAATAAAAGAGGACTTAGGTACTGTTGATCAAGCCTCTAACTCACCAGGTTCTGCTCAAGCCTCTTCTAGTCAAGGGGCTCCCCCAAGCCTCGAAGAGAGTGAAGATGCCCTTGAACAGCTCCGAGTTTTGCTGCTGGGAAATGGTATTAGCCATTTAGAAAGCCAAATGGGGCATATGCAGGGAAGCCTCAATAAGGTGGAGCATGTGCTGTTTGATCCTCAGGAGCTTTTAGATCAATTGGTTCCTATTGGTGTAGAACTAATTGCCCGGGAAATTCGCGAATCTCGGGATGAAATGTGTGATGCTTTAGCGCCGATCATTGATCGTTTAATTTATGAGCGCGGGAAAGAAGATCTAGATTCAATGGGAGAGGCGATCGCCCTAGCTTTACCTTCAGCAATTGCAGCCCAAATTGAGTCTTCCCCTGAAACCCTCGCTCGGGTTTTAGGTCCAGAAATTTCCGCTGCCATTCGAGCGCAAATGGATCTGAAGCATGGGGCGATCGCGGAAGCAATTGCGGCAGAAATGGGCGAGGCGATACAACGTCAAATCGAAATTGATCGCGATGCAATGGTGGATGCCCTTTATCCCATTATTGGCGGGACCATTAATAAATATTTGCAGGAAGTTATTAATGAAATCAATGAAAAAGTTTCTGATTCTTTAAGTCCTGAAGGCATTAAACGAAAAATTCGAGCGCGGGTGCAGGGGGTATCAGAAGCAGAATTAATTTTGCGGGAGTCGTCCCACTTTTCGGTGCGGGCAGTATTTTTAATTCACAAAGAATCGGGGTTGATTATTGCTGAAGTAAAAAGTGATGAAACTGATTCTTTAGAGTCAGAGATGCTGGCGGGCATGCTGACCGCAATTCGTAGTTTTGCCGCTGACTGTGTAATTGCTGATGACGGTGGTTCAGAATTAAATGAAATTGAATACGGCGCGTCTCGAATTTTGTTGGAAGTGGCAGGTTACTGTTACATTGCGGTGATTGCATCGGGCGAAGTTCCTAAGCTTTATTTGCGTCAGCTACGTAATATTTTTGGCAATTTAGTTCAGAACTATAGACAAGAAATCTCTGAATTTGACGGGGATTCAGGTACGGTTCCTGAGGAAATCACTCCGCACCTCAGCCGTCTCGCTGAACATGCTTCACCCGATCAAGAAAAGAACTTAAAACACAAAGAATCTTTTCCTGTCGTAACTTGCTTTCTGGGGGGAATTGGAGTCGCTATTGTGGGAAATCTAGGCTTTTCTGCCTATAAAAACCATCGAGTCAGTCAGTTAGAAACAGCGGCGGTTGAATCGGTGGCGAAAGATCCAACCCTAGGGCTGTACAACGTTACGGCGGCACTGGATGGCGATCGCATGGTGATGCGCGGTCGGGTCCCTAGCGACAATTTGCGGGTGTTGGCGGAACATCGGGTGGCGACGGCGGTGGGGGCGATCGACAACGGCATTACCGTTGACAACCAGGTGCGGGCGGTGAATGTGCCCCCGAATCCAACGGCGGTGGCGGCGGAAGTGTATCGAACGGTGCAGCTATTTAATCAGCGAGACGGGGTTAATTTGGAGCCCGCTTATCGGCTGCGCTACGACCCGGATAGGGACACTACCCAGGGAGAGGTGACGGTGAATGGGGATGTGGGGGTGGTGCCGGTGACGGAGGTGCGATCAGCGTTGGCGGCCATTCCGGGGGTGGACCAGGTGGTGACGAACCTGGAACCGGTGATACCGAAAATTGGCACTCGCCTGTATTTTGCGATTGGCTCGGCGAATGTGGTGACGATTGATCGCCAGGTGAAGCTTGCGCCTATTTTTAAGCTGCTGGAGCGATCGCCCCAAATACGCCTAAAAATCATCGGCTACAGCCCTAACGGTGAGCCTGGTGGTGGTCAATCTTTGGCGCTGGAGCGATCGCGACTAGTGCGGCAAGATTTAATCGAGCGCGGCAGTGCTCCCATTCGCTTGGAAGCTGAGGGACGGCTGGGAGTGCCCGTAGATAACACCCCCACGGCGCCAGACTGGGCTGGACGAGCGGTAGTTTTTCAAGCTATCCCTTAAATTTTCGCGAGCTTAGGGATCTTATAATTGCAGTAACGGTATTCAGAGAAGAGAGATACCAAAACGATGTACCAAGGCGTAACATTTCCCACCAAGCTACCTGACCACACGGAACTGCCGGAGAGCGATGGCACGGTTGTGAAAAATTTTCAGGAACATCCCCAAAGTATTATTTTGACCGATTCTATCGGGGCGGTGCTGGAAAAACGCCACCCTGATGGGCAATACGCGATCGGGCAAGATAGCGGCATTTACTGGCGCATTACCGATCCGCCGGAACGAGGCTGCGAAGCCTCAGACTGGTTTTATGTGCCCAATGTGCCGCCATTATTATAAGGTCGTTATCGTCGATCTTATGTGCTGTGGCAGGAGCATATTTCGCCGTTGGTGGCGCTGGAGTTGGACAGAGGCGACGGGACAGAAGAGCGGGACAATACTCCCTTGGCGGTGGCAAACGGCACGGAGGGAAGCCGGCCGGGGAAGTTTTGGGTTTACGAGCAGGTGATGCGCATTCCCTATTACGGCATTTTTGTGGTCAGCACCGGCACCTTGGAGGTTTATCACTGGCGAGACGGGTCATACCAAGCCATGGCACCGAACGATCGCGGGCATTACACCATTGCCCCTTTGGAAGTGGAGCTGGGGCTATGGCAAGGGCGTTACCAAAATCAGGACCAGCTTTGGCTACGCTGGTGGGATAGTAAGGGAAATTTGTTGCTGACGGGGACGGAGCGAGCGGCGGTGGCAGAGCAGGAGCGCGATCGCGCCGTGGAACAGATGGAAAAAGTCGAGCGATCGCAGCGAGAAGCGGCATCACAGCTGGCGCAAATGGGATTAAGCCCCGCACAAATTGCGGAGGCATTGGGTTTATCCCTCGCAGAAGTAGAGGGGATAATTTAGCACTCTCAGATTTAGCAATTTTAGATGTAGCACTCTCAGATTTAGCAATCCTAGGTAAAGGCGTTAATGCCCACGTGCCCGTCCCCAAAGGTTTTGCCGGCAATATAAAAATCCTGAGGGTAAACCCATTGGGACTCTAAAGGACCGTGGATCTGAATGCCGGTCATCACCGAGTAATGGAACACGTTCGTGTCCAGGTCGCTGAGCAACTTGCCCACGTCGGCGGCGATAATTTGGCTGGCGAGCTGGGTCAGAGCCACCAGATCCGGGCGATCGCCATACTTCAACTGGGACAAGATCTTCTGGCGAATAATGGTTTGCTCAATATCCTGCATATCCATTTCCAGCATCAGCTTGCCCATTTCCAGCTCCGCCACGATCGCCTCCAAAGCTCCGCAAGCATGGGACGCATCGGCAATACCCTCTCGGCTCACTTCCCCCACCTTGCCGTAGCGGGAAATCGCAATATGGGGCATGGCGTAAAACGTAAAACGCCGCAAGCCGTTGAATAGCGGCGTGTGTCCCTTCGCCGCCGCCAGCCCGGTTTTACCCATCAGCACAAAGCCCCCCAAGCTACAGCAGTTGAAGGTTTTACCCCAATATTTCACCACCGCTTCATAAAGCGGATCAGTGATTTCATCACGGCAAATGGCGATCATCCCCATGGTGTTTTCGTCTTCGAAGCCATATTCCTCCAAAACCTGAGCCGTTTTCTCCATATAAACCGGCAGTGGCAACGCCCCAGGAAAATGGGTTTGCAACGCGCTCACAAAATGGGGGCAGTTGCGAATGCTGGCCAGTTCCAGGGGGGCGTTGGTCCAGTCGATGGCTTGGGTGCCAAAGGACGGCACGCTGAAGGAATTTTTGCGCTTTTGGGAAGTGACCACAGGGGAGTTTTTCATGGCAACGGACTGAGCAGTGGATTTGAACATAAGGACACCGCTGAATCGGGAGTGAATTGTGAGTGTGCTTTTAATATGGGTTTTACGGGGGTGCTGCGCAAAACTTGATGACTGATGCTTAGAAGGATTGATGCGTAGGGTGATTGTTTACGCATCTCAGGATTGCGCTTCTGGGTTGGCTTATGTGCCCAACCAATTGGCGGGGGAAATGGGGTCAATGATCCACCGAAAACAGTGAACTGCAGAAAACAGCGGCGCAAAAAAACGGAGGAACAGCCTGATGATGAAGTTAGAGAACTGTAGGCGCTCAATTTAGGCGCTAACGGTGAAAAATTGAAACATGCCAAGTGGCAAATTAACGTTCGTAGTCGCGAACGCGGTTGATAACCCAATCGAAAACTTCGAGCACTTTATTAAAGGCGGTGGGATCTTTCAGGGTGGAAAGGCTGAAGTTGGGCGATCGCCCCACATCGCGATTTTCCGGCAGCGCCAAACCAATTTCACTAAACTGCGATCGCAACCGATCCCACTCGTCACTACTATCAAAGGGCTCCCAGTGGGCATAGTGCTGAGACATAATCTCAAAGCCGCCGTCGATGCCGATTTTAAACAGCTCGTGCCCCGCGCCACGGCTCTCTACGTATACCGCCACAAAACCGCCATAAGTATCCCCCGTGCGCCAGTGCACCTCTAAACCATGGCGATCGCAACACCAGTTGTACAGCGCCCGCACCACGTCCACCTCATTGTCCGTTTGTCGCACCTCCATCTCCTGGAAGAAGCTCTTCTCATCCCAGCGCCGCCGCTCCAAATTCGTCGCCGACTTCTTCTTATTCGCCTCCGCCGTCCGTCCGATCGCCCGAGGAACCAGGGTTTTTAACCCATCGTCCTCCCCCTGACCGGCATACTGCTTAATTTCAATCGCCACCAACTCCGCCGGATCCATCTGCTCATTTAAAAACTCAATCATCCGACTCAGCTCGTCGGGCACCTGATCCGACACCAACACCAAACGAATTCGTCCCGCTTGCAGGTTCGTTTTCACCTGCTGCCAAAAACGTTCCTCATCCTGGTCATGCCCCAAGAACGACTCAAACACCTGCTCCGGATCCCGGTCCACCTCCCGACAATTGGCCTCAAACTGGGTCAAAATGCTCTCCACCGGCCAATTTAAAGACACACTGGCCGCCGCTGTCAGCAAATGCCCCACGGTGCCCTGGCGAATTTGAGGATCCGTGCTGCAATCAATTTCTACCAGGGTGGGTACCGCGTCGCGATCGAGAAAAATACGATTGTTCGCCCACAGGTCAGTGCGGCTATCCTCAAAACCACCACCGTCTTGGCGAATAATGACTAGCCACTCGTCTAGCGCCTCTCGCTCCACCCGTTCGCCGTTCAGTAGGTTGGGATAAAGTTCCAACAGCTCTTCTAATAGGGCTTCAGACCCGTAGGATTGCTCCACCATTTCAACAAGACGACCATCATCGCGAACGAGATAAATTCCACTGCTCATAGATTTTGTTGCTTAAGGACGAGGCGGCTCTATAGTTT
This sequence comes from uncultured cyanobacterium, assembly GCA_937894105.1. GTDB lineage: Bacteria > Cyanobacteriota > Cyanobacteriia > CACIAM-69d > CACIAM-69d > CALGDE01. The sequence continues at coordinate 6,892 of CALCTI010000098.1, read as the reverse complement.
TAACCTGATTGTTCCTGGAAAAATTGGAACGGTTTAAATGCTTTTAAGAGGCGTTTGCAAGCAGCTTAAAAGCAAAACAATGGTATTTAGAGTTATTTGTGCGCGTACGCTTCTATGTGCACTTTTTATTCATTATTAAAAAGTTAACGTCAGAAATGTTACTCGAAAGTGATCCGAAACACTGACATTGGGGAATTTCACGATGTTTTAGCGGTAGGTGCCCATAAATACCAGCTCAGCAGGACCCGTCATGTATAGATGGTTGTCAGCGCTGGACCATTCAATATCCAGTGGTCCCCCAGGTAAGATTACGGTGGCAAGGCGATCGCACCGCTCCGTCAACACCCCAGCCACTAACGAGGCACAAGCACCGGTTCCACAGGCGAGGGTGATGCCTGCCCCCCGTTCCCACACCCGCATTTTCAAAGAGTCGCGCCCCAACACTTGAATAAATTCCACATTGGTTTTTTGGGGGAATACGGCGTTGGTTTCCAAGGGCGGTCCCACAGTTTCCAGGGCGATCGCCTCCACATCATCCACAAAGGTGATGGCGTGGGGATTTCCCATACTGACCGTGGTAAAGGTGCGAGTTTCCCCATCCACGGAAAGGGGAACTTCAATGGCTTTTTCCCCGGCAGCGGCTAAGGTCGTCGGCACTTTCGCCGCATCTAAAATCGGCTCGCCCATATCCACGGTGACTTGCCCATCGAGTCGGAAAATCGGCTGAATCAGTCCAGCAAGGGTATGAATGCGATAAAGCTTTTCCGAATTTTCGGGCACATTTTCTAAAGCGGCCACAAACTTGGCATAGCAGCGAATGCCGTTGCCGCACATTTCTGGCTCGGACCCATCGGAGTTAATAATCCTCATGGTGTAGTCCGTCTCCCCCGTAGGCGGCAGCACAAAGATCACACCGTCGGCTCCAATGCCAAAATGGCGATCGCACCATTGGGCAGCAGTTTCGGCACTGAGCGCTAGCTCCGGCTGCTGGCGATTGTCCACCAGAATAAAATCGTTGCCCAAGCCATGATATTTGGCAAACTGGATACCGTTACCGTTCGCGTCTCCCATAACCACCTTCCTAATCCTTCCTAATCTTTTAACACCATGGCTGAATTTCAAACTGGCTTGCCCAGCTCCCGTCAAGTGCAAATCGCCATTCGCGAAAAGAAAGACGTGGAAGTGAAGCTTCTGACCGACGACTTAATTTTGGGCAAAGTAAGCTGGCAAGATCAAGATTGCATTTGCATTATTGATCAGTACGATCAGCCTACTATTGTATGGCGGCACGCGATCGCCTTCATAAAGCCCAAATCCTAATGCCCACCGCCTTCTCAGTCATCATCACAGTCATTGTCGCCGCGAATTCTCCCCTTTTTTCAGTGAATCGGGGAGAAGGCTGGGGGGGATTGTCAACACTCTCCCCCATCGCCCAAGATTCGCCGGCCGCTCAAACATTGGACCAACGTAATCCACCGGCGATCGCCCCCTCAGAATCCTCCCGAGAAACCTCCTTGACAACCCTAGAAACCACCGTCGATTTACTCATCAAGCTGCTGTACGCGGTGGCAGCGTTGGCGATCGCCCTGCCCATTGGAATGGTGGTAGTGATGAAATTCAGCCGCGATCGCTGGGTGCAGGACACTACGGACGCGGTGGTGGAGTCTTTGGAGAAGGAGTTGCGCGATCGCCTCAGCGCTGACGTTGCCCAGTATCGCAAGGAAGCCACCCAACAATTTCGCCAACAGCAGCAAACTATCAGCCAGGGTTTATACAGCGAAGTGCGCCAGGAGCTGGACCGGCTGAAAGATGCGGTGACCGTGCAGGCAATGCAGGGGCAATCCAACGATAGTGATCCCCAACTGTGGTACGCCCGCGGCAATGCCCTTGATGAACTGGGGCGTTATGAAGAAGCGATCGCCGCCTATGATCGCACCTTGGAAGCGGACCCGAAATTTTATGCGGCCTGGGTGAATCGCGGCTATTGCCTCGATCGACTGGGGCGCTACCGAGGGGCGATCGCATCCTTTGACCAGGCATTGCGCCTTAAGCCGGACTACGACGGACTTTGGTACAACCGGGGCACGGTGCTGGGCAAAATCCAACGGTACGGGGCCGCCGTCGAGTCTTTTAATCGCGCCCTAAAACTCAAGCCCAATTTCCCCGCCGCCTGGAACAATCGCGGCACCGCCCTAACTAAACTCAACCATTATGACGAGGCGATCGCATCCTTTGATCGGGCCATCAGCCTGGCGGAAAATACGCCGGGACCGTGGTACGGAAAAGCCTGTTGCTTTGCGGCTCAAAATAAGGTGGAACTGGCGATCGAACACCTCCATCGCGCCATCCAGATTGACCCGGTCACCTATCGAGATTTAGCAAAAACTGACCCGGAATTTAATGGGGTACGATCACACGATTTATTCGCCTGGTTGCTCAGTGAAGAGGACACCTAAAGGGCGTCAAAAAATAAAATGAAAAAGGGATTGGGGTAATTTAACGGCGATCACTTCACAATGACTAAGTACCCGTAAAGATTCGCTCATTTATTTCAAGTGAAGTAGTGGGGAATTGATCTAGAGACAGGGGAAGTGGGAAGAACAACATGGGATTTTTTGTGTAGAGATCAAAAAATTATATTTAAGTGGGAGAAGTCCCATGACTCGCTACCGTCGTAGTTCTAAAACTGGTCCGTCAATTGCGCTTTATGTGGTGGGCGTCGCTTTGGTAGTGACGGCAATTCTAATTATTTTGAATGGTTTAGGACTGTCTGCGATTCCTGGCTATGCTTACGGGGGGTTTACGGGGCGATCGCTTTAGTGGTGCTAGGAGTAGGCATTTTAAGCGGCTTAAATCGAACTCGCTAATAACTGCGCTTTTGTTATAAAGTCACTCAAAATTTACACTGGTTTTAGATCACTTTCTGAGGGACTTTGTAGCAGTTTTTTCAAAGGGTTTGATACCACACAGCCCTTTGAAAAAACGCTGGAAACATTGCCAACTTCCAATCCTTTTCAGACATTTGCTGTCTCCTGGGATTAGTCCAAATCCAGATAGAGTTTAGGTCAGGTAGAGTTTAGGGAGAGATAGGTCCCTGCCAGACTTTTTAGGACTCGAGGGCTTGCTCCATTTCCCCTTCGGCGATCGCCTCTTCTGCCTTTTCCACCTGAGGAACAAAGCCGGTCCGTTTGCGCCACCACGCCAACAGGGTACTGGCTACAAAGATGCTGGAATAGGCTCCAGCCAGAAAACCAATAATTAGCGACAGGCAGCAGAAACGCAGGGTTGAGACGCCGAAGAGGAAGATGGCGACGACCGCTAATAGGGGACTGACGGTGGTATTGATGGAACGGGTTAAGGTTTCGTCCACCGCCAAGTCCACAGCCTCCTCCACCGATGCCACTTCTCTAATTCTGAGCGTTTCGCGAATCCGGTCATAAATCACAACGGTGTCGTTGACGGAAAAACCAATGATGGTCAACAGCGCCACCACAAATAGGGTGTCCACTTCCACTTCACCTAGCCAGCCCAGCCAGGCGAAGGCACCCGCCGTAATCAGCACGTCGTGGAATAGGGCAATGATCGCAAAAATGGCGTAGTCAAACTGGAAGCGGACGCTAAGGTAGGCGATGATGCCAGCCAAAGCTAGGGCGATCGCCAAAATCCCCGAGGTTAAAATCTGCTGTCCCAGCACCGGTCCCACCGTATCGATTTGGGTGGCAGCGGGGTCAAATTCACCCACTTTTTCTTCCAGAGCGCTCACCAACTGGCTACGCTGTTCAGCCGATAAATCTTGACTACGGATAGCGACGATATGGCGGTCTTGGGCTTGGGAGCTCCGGTCCAGTAGCTGCACCGATGAACCGTCCAGGTCGCGATCTGCCAGCACTGCCCGCACCACATTAATATCAATGGGCTGGCGACACACCTCCGGCTGATTATTGCCATCGCCACAGGCTAGCTCAAGCTGTAGCCGCGTTCCCCCGAGAAAATCTAGCCCCAGCCGCAGGGGCGCACCAAACTGGCTAAAGCAAATGCCCATGGCCACGAAACTGGCGAGGAGTAGCCCAGCGGAAATGGACCACCACAGCTTGCTGCGTTTCGTAACCTGCAATTTGAACATGGGTGTTAGTTAGCTAATCGTTAGGGGCTGGGGGGCTTCGTTTGGCGGGGCGCGATCGCCGTTTTTCCATCGGCGGCAAATCGGGACAGTAAAGCTCAGGCTTACGTAGGCTAGGAATGGTTAGGGCCACCAGCAACAGGGTACGGCTACAGGTGACGGCCGTAAACATACTGGTCAGCACGCCAATCGCCAAGGTCAAGGCAAATCCTTTAACCAAGCCGGTCCCCAACCAGAACAGTACGGCACAGGCAATTAACGTGGTGATATTGCCGTCTAAAATACTGGAAAACGCCCGGAAAAAGCCCGATTCCACCGACCGATATAAAGATTTACCGCTGCGTAATTCTTCCCGCGTCCGCTCGAAAATCAGCACGTTGGCGTCCACCGCCATCCCGATACTGAGAATAAATCCAGCGATACCGGGCAAGGTCAACGTAACGGGCACCAGGGCAAAAACGGCAAAGGTAATAATCGAATAAATCACCAGGGCAATATTGGCGATCGCCCCCGGCAGTCGGTAATACAAAATCATAAAGATCAGCACCAAAATCAAGCCGCCCACCCCGGCGTAAATGCTGGCTTGAACGCTATCTTTACCCAGAGTTGCCCCCACGGTGCGGGTTTCCAGCAACTCCACCGGCAACGGCAACGCCCCGCCTTTTAGCTGAATTGCCAAATCCTGGGACGAATCCAAATTAAAACCACCGCTGATTTGGGTGCTACCGCCGGTAATACCTAGCTGGGCATATTCCACATCCACCCGTGGAGCCGTCAGCAGGGCATCGTCGAGGAAAATTCCCAACCCCCGCCCGGTGCCTGCCAACCCTTTGGTTAGCTCGGCAAAGGCGTCGGCACCCTCCCCATCAAAATTAATCACCACGGCCCACTGATCCCCTACCTCAGGCTGGGCATAGGCGTCGCGCACCTGTTTTCCGGTCAAGGACGGTTCGGAAAAGAGCCCCAGCAAAGCTTTACGACTTTCTTCTAGGGAAGCGTTGACGGTTTTTAGGGTTTCCGTCTCGTCCTGGGCGATCGCCGTTGCCTGCTGTCGCCTCAAATCTTCGTAAACCACAAACTCTGCCTGGAACTGCTGGTCCGAGCCGGGACTTTGGGCACGAAACTCTAGTCGCGCCGTATTACCCAAGACCCGTTCCGCCTGTTCAGGGTCGTCCACGCCAGGGAGCTGCACCGACAGCTGGGTGCCCCCAACAGTTTGTACCACCGCCTCTGACACGCCCAACCCAGTAATGCGATTTTCAATCACTCGACGAACGGCATCTAAATCGTCGGGTGCCAGTTGGGGCACCTCTTCGGTGGTGCTCACCTGGAGGGTTAACTGAGATCCCCCTCGCAGATCAAGTCCTAAGTTGAGGGGTAAATTGGCCAAAACGGCTATGGATAGGACCGCCAGGGACAAAATAAACCCGAGCATAAACCGTTGTCGCTGCATAGAAAAACGCGGTTCCTTTCTAGAAATTGAGCACTGTACCTTTCAACTGCAACCTAAAGCTCATTGGCAATGAGCTTCTTTGCCGTTTCTACAATGGTAGGTGGCTGCACGATCGTCAAATCCTCTAACTTGCCATTGTAGGGGGTGGGAATATCCTGGGAGGCCAGGCGAATCGGCGGACCGTCCAGCTCGTCAAAAAGCTGCTCATTAATCAGCGCCATCACTTCAGCGCCAATGCCGCCGGTCTTCATGCACTCTTCGACGATGATAACCCGGTGGGTTTTGCGCACTGATTTGGCGATCGCCTCCATATCAATAGGCTTCAGGGAAATCAGGTCGATCACTTCGGGATCGTACCCCTCCTGCTCCAGGGTTTTGGCGGCAACCATGACGTGGTGGCGCATGCGGGAATAGCTCAGGATGGTCACATCACTGCCCTCGCGCACCACTTCTGCCTTGTCCAAAGGCAACAAATACTCATCCTCAGGCAAATCTTCCCGCAGGTTGTAGAGCAACACGTGCTCAAAGAACAGCACCGGATTTTCATCGCGAATCGCAGCCTTCAGCAACCCTTTGGCGTTGTACGGAGTAGAACAAGCCACAATTTTTAAACCGGGCACCGCTTGGAAATAAGCCTCCAAACGCTGAGAATGCTCTGCGCCCAACTGACGCCCCACGCCGCCGGGACCGCGAATCACCATAGGAATTTTGAAGTTGCCGCCGGAGGTATAGCGGAGCATTCCGGCATTGTTGGCAATCTGGTTAAAGGCCAATAGTAAAAAGCCCATATTCATGCCTTCAATAATGGGACGCAGCCCCGTCATCGCGGCCCCCACCGCCATCCCCGTAAAGCTGTTCTCGGCGATCGGGGTGTCGAGCACGCGCAGCTCGCCATATTTTTCGTAGAGCCCCTTGGTTACCTTGTAGGATCCGCCATAATGTCCCACGTCCTCACCCATGACTAGGACATTTTCGTCCCGCGCCATTTCTTCGTCGGTCGCTTCTCGTAGGGCATTGAAGAAGATTGTATCTGCCATGGTGTGCTTTTATGCCTTGGCTCTGGAACTAATAACTACTGGGTCAGGGACTAATCTTACCGCTTATGGGCATTAGTTCAACGAAAAGCCACAGCATCACCGGCGATCGCCCCCCATTGAATTTTGCGCCAAAGATCTCATCAAACTTTCAGCCATTTCCTAGCCAGACTGACCATCAAAAATCCCCCATAGGACTTTCCCATAAACAGTCATATTTAAAGCTGCTGGGGGCTGTCATCAATTGAATCCCTAAGTCAAGAGCTGTAAGGGTTTCAGCCCCTA
>CALCTI010000097.1 GCA_937894105.1 uncultured cyanobacterium | reverse complement strand
GGTCTGGAGTTTATGGAGCGTTAATTTCGGGTTGCGAAACCAGCGGTCAATAAAGGCGATGGTTTTGCGGTAACGGTCCAGTCCGCGAAATTCGCTGGTGGGGTCTTTGAAATAAACGTCCTCGGCGTAAATTTCATAGGTTTGGTCTTTGGGAAAACGGTCATAATCAGCTTTAACGGTGCTGATTACGGTGTCCAGTTGACTAGCATTTTGAGGAGGTGGGGGCATGGGATTGGGGATGGTGACGAAAAGCGGATTAGGGCAGTTTGAGCTGGCGCAGTTTGGCATTGCGACGACGCCGGTGGAGGTGGTGCGCGATCGCCGTCGTCGTCTTGTCCAAGCATTACAGAAGCTGGGGGCAGATTTCCCGATCGCCCTGTGTTCCAGTCGCGCCCCGGCAAAGAACTTCCCCGCCAATTGTCATTATTTTCGCGCTAGTAGCCATTTTTTGTATTTCGCAGGGTTGGGGATTGAAAATGCGGTGATTGTGTTGGAGCCCCAGGGCGATCACCTCACCCTATTTTGGGACGAACCGGGACCAGGGGCCGCCTTGTGGCATGGTCCGGAGCCCTCACGAGACCAGGTAGCGGCGGCGATGGGAGCGGACGAAGCCCGATCACTGGGAAACTTGCATAAATTTATCGACGGAGCCGCCAGTATTTATTTACCCGATCCAGGGGCGCGCCTTGGGCAGGAGGCGATGCTAGGGCGATCCCTGTCCACTTCGCCGGAACCGGAGGGCATTGACGGGGTTTTAGCTCGGGCAATTGTGGAGGTACGGTTGCGCCATGATGAATTTGCGATCGCCGAAATAAAAAAGGCAGTTAATGTGTCCATTCAGGCGCACACACTTGGGATTCAACGCACCCGAAATAGCCCCATTGAATCCCAAGTGTGTGCTGCGATGGAAGCGGTGATTTATAGCAACCAATGTGGCATGGCTTACAACAGTATTGTGACGATCGCCGGAGAAGTTTTACACAATAACTATTACCATAACCCTCTCGGAAAGCATGATTTATTGCTAGCAGACGTGGGAGCAGAAACGGCATTAGGCTGGGCGGCTGACATTACGCGAACCAGTCCGGTATCGGGCAAGTTTTCACCAACCCAAAAGGCACTTTACGATGTGGTTTTAGACGCTCACGATCAGGGAATTGCCGCAGTAAAACCTGGTGCTGACTATCAAGATATTCACCTACTTGCCTGTGGCGTTTTAGCAGAAGGATTAGTGGATTTAGGTATCTTAAAAGGCAATCCTGAATCCCTGGTAGACGCCGATGCCCATGCCTTGTTTTTTCCCCACGGCGTAGGTCATTTACTGGGGCTAGACGTGCACGATATGGAAGATTTGGGAGATGTGGCTGGCTATGCACCGGGGCGAGTTCGGAGCGATCGCTTTGGGTTGGGATTTCTACGGTTAAGTCGCATTTTAGAACCGGGAATGGTGGTTACCATTGAGCCTGGTTTCTATCAGGTTCCAGCGATTTTAAATAATGCAGAATGGCGAAAGTCCTACGCTGAAATGGTGAATTGGGACCGCCTGGCTGAGTTTTCTGACGTGCGCGGCATTCGCATTGAAGACGATGTGTTGGTAACAGAAACGGGTAACGAAGTATTAACGGCTGATTTGCCCACAGATACTGAATCGATTGAGGCGTTGATGCTCAGTTAAACTGAACCTATCAAGGGATTTGCGTCAGTTGTTCTCCTCGTAGGGCAGTCAGAAAACCGGTCGGAACTATTGTTTTTTGACCAAGATTTCCGGTGCAATAGTATTTACAAGCCCGATTCGTCTACAGATGGTGTTCCCCATGATGATTCCAAAAGCATTTCAAACTATTTATCGGGCGATCGCCATGGGAAAAGGACAACGATCCAAGAACGCAATGGTTATGGCGGGGGCGATCGCCCTATTGAACGCAACGGCTGGGCTGGCACCGGCAGTGGAGATGAGTGTCCAGCCATTTGACGGGCGGGAGGTTGGGGAAGAAATTGCTTTAACCAATGAGCGGCTTGCGAACCTGGAAAATCGCGATCGCATTTTGGAGCAGTTGGCTGCTCTGAAAACCCTGGGAGATGCTATCGAAACACGGAATCACAAAGCACAATTTCTGCTCCAGCTGGGTCAGGTGTATGGAGTATTGGGAGCCACGGACCAGGCTTTGGATACGTTGAAAGAGGCTGAAACCCTGGCTGAACGCAGTGAACAGTTGGTGGCGATCGCCACGACCTATCGAGAAATGGAGGAACGAGATCGGGCCCTAGGCACCTTGGAAACGGCGAAGTCCCTGTTGAACAATGCCGAACAACTCCTTCCTTATCAGTGGGTGTCGATTTCCCAAATTTATCGCACCTTAGACGCTGAAGAGCAGGCTCTCGACGCCCTGATTCAAGCGGAGGCAACGACGAGCG
>CALCTI010000096.1 GCA_937894105.1 uncultured cyanobacterium | reverse complement strand
CTGCTTTAACCGACGATGCTATTGATCTGCCCAGCGATCGCCCGTTGGAAGCCATGGCATCAGAAATTCCCGTCACCTACGTGCCCGCCCGCAACACTATTTTTCTCAGCTTTGCCCTGGGCTACGCCGAAACCCTGGAGGCGGAGCGGATTTACATCGGCGTTAACGCCCTAGACTACTCTGGCTATCCCGACTGTCGCCCCGATTATGTGGACGCCATGCAGGAGGTGTTTCGTCTGGCCACGAAGCAAGGGCGCGAGGGCAATCCTCCAGAAATCGTGTCGCCACTGCTAGAGCTAAAAAAGACCGATATTATTCGCCTGGGCAATGAGCTGGGGGTGCCTTGGGAGCAAACCTGGTCCTGCTATGCCGGGGGCGATCGCGCCTGTGGGCGCTGCGATTCCTGCCGATTGCGGTTGGCAGCCTTTGAGGAACTAGGACTGAAGGACCCGCTGCCCTACGTTGATCATCCCTAGGAGCCCATATCCCTGGAATAAAGCCCGCCGTTGGGAAAAATCTGAGAAAGATCTCAGCAAAATGAGCCCCATAAGATTGCCGAGAAATTGTCAAAAACAATCTTTTCTTAATCTCATTAACAGGAGACTTTTCCACAGATAGTGATGGAACACCGTGGGCATGGGGATTGGCGAAGGGGATGACACTATCCCTAGTGCGATCACCCCCAACCCCCTGAAACCCCTTTAGTTACGTTGTTTTAACAGTAAGGAATTTTTATTTTTCCAACAGGTGTTCCACAGCGTTTCCACAGTTTTTCCACAAGATCCCAAAAGTTTTCCACAGCTCGCCGAGAGTTTTCCACAGCCCTTAGCGATCCCATAAGGGTTTAGGGCATTTCTGTGGAATTCTCCCCCTGTGACGGTTCATTCTCATAAAAAGCCGTTTTTTGTTGCGATACTTTAAGCAAAAACCACTGAAAGCCATATTCCTTCGTTGGTGGCGATCGCAAAGCTGACAAAAAATGACAACGGGTCGCGTTGACAACCCATGCTCCCCGTAACGAAAATGGTGCCGCAGCCGGTTCCCTTCACCTACCCTTAATCGACTGCCACCCCCAGTAACAAACGACTCCAAGTCCCTGTTAGACCCCTTCCCAATCCCACTGTCACGGCGGAGCCTTGCCCATGATTACCCCCACCCAAAGCCTTTGTGCCGATATTCCCCAAATCCTGCTGGAAGCCCTTCAGGATTACTTGGCCAAGCATCCAGACTGGGATAGAAATCGAGTTCTTGCCGCCGCAGTGTCCCTGTTTCTATTGCAAAATGCAGAGGGCGATCGCCGCGCCTCCAAAGTCTATTTAGAGACCCTATTTCGCCCCAGCACCGTATCGCCAAGCTCGTTAGACGACCATGGCGAGGGAATCGCCGCTGAGGGGCTCACTGCCGAGGACGGAATCTCCGAGGACAGGGGCATCGGAGACAGTGTCGCCAACGGTAGCGATCGAAAGGTCGATTCTGGGGCGATCGCTCCGCCTAGCCCGTCCACCTCCGCCGCTTAAATCTTCGATTTTCCCCTGACAATTATTCGTCATTTTGTCCCAGTGACTGTCCTAAAACCGCTTTTCAAATTGGATTGAGAAGCGGTTTTCTCCTGTAAAGTCGGTGGAGCCACGGATCAGCGTGTTTTCGTTGAGGCGGTAGTTTAAATTCAAGCGGGTGGTGGTGTCGACGGTGGAGAACACTTGGGCTACGGAGGCGGACAGGCGGTTCGTAATGTCCAGCCCCAATTCCAGAGCAATGCCAACGCTGGTTTCCACGTCTTCTTCATCGTCGTCGTCGTTGTCAGAGCGAGAGCTGACCACGGTGGGGTACACCCGGAAATCTGTTAGCCCAAGGGTGTTGGCAATGTTGCTTTGGATCGTGTTTAGGATGCTGGCACCGGCGAGGTTGGCGATCGCCACGGTGCCGCTGGATTCATCCCCAACGCTATTGGCTAAGCTACCGCCAATAAGGGCAAGGATTTGACCTTCACTGCGATCGGGACGGCTGGTGAGGGACAGGTTGTTGAGAATTTCGCTGGCCCGTCCTTCCACGGAGGCCCGCACCCGCACCGTTTGCCCCACGCCGGAGCGATCCACAAAGTTTTCGCGAATTTCGGTGCTGTCGACGGCGGTGTTGTCGGTGGTGAAAGGGTTGCTGCCCGACTCAACCACGTTAGCGATCAGGTTCACATCCAGGTACGGGTCAAGACCGTCCGCCGGGCGAAATTCCACAAATTGAGGTTCGCCGCGCTCCAGGAAAAACTGGGTGGCAAACAGGTTCACCTGGCCGCGCCGCACTTCGATGCGTCCTGAGGGCTTGAGATCGGCGAGGCGACCGTTTAAAGTTAGCCCCCCTCGGGCTAAGAAGTTAAGGAGAGGGCGCTGGATAATTTGCAGCCCTTTACCGAGGCTGATTTCTAAGTTGTTAAAGCTGACGGGAATATCCCCACCGGCGGCAGAGTCTCCACCGGGAGCCAGGGCAGTGGGATCCGTGGGCAGCACCACGCGACCGCGCACTAAGCCAATGGTGCCCCCCAGCTCTGGGGCGATCGCCGACCCATTCACCACAATTTGCCCATTCACGCCCCCCTGATACAAATCTCGCAGGGTGAGCTTAAGCTGGTCCAGATCCACGGTGACGGGCTTGGTAATGGGCGGAGCGTCGCTGGGCAGGGGAAATAGGGGCAGGGCTCCGTCAATGCGAATTTGCCCTTCGGTAAGGTTGCCCTGGATATTGTTGACGACCAGGCGATCGCCCACCAGTTGAGCGGAGCCACTGACCTCCGTTAGGGGTTCCGGCAGCTCGGAAATGGCCACCGATGCGTTATCTAGCACTAATTCCCCATTGGCGATCGGCTGACTCAAGGTGCCGCCCACCTCCACATCGGCACGCCCCTCACCCCCCAACCATTGGAACTGGGGCACAATCAGGCTAATGAGCCCAAATTCCTCATTGGTGACCGACGCTTTAAAACGAATGGCATCACTGTCCGGCTGCACGGTGGAAATGGGCAGGGACAGGGGCAAACCACCGCTTAGGCGAATGGGATCGTCCCCCTTGCCTTGGACCAACACCCGGCTCCCAAAATTCAGGCGGGCGGCGCTGTAGTTAAAGGAACCGGTGGCACTTTGCACCGGCAGCTGATTAAGGCGACCGTCCAGCAGTTCAATTTGACCGCGAGCGCTGGGATTACCCAAAGTGCCTGCAAGAGATGCGTCAATATTTAGGGTGCCTGACAGCAACGGCAGAGGCGCTTCGGCATATAGCTGGCGAATTTGGGGCACCCGGCGCAGCAGTTCGGCGGGGAAATTTTCTAGTTCAAATTTGCCGTTGGGCTCCTGACCGATCAGCCCCACGTAGCGGGCAATGGTGTCGTCCGTTTGAAATTCGGCGGGTTCTAAATTTAAAGTGCCGTCGTTTAAGGTGCCCGCAATGGTAGCTCGGTCAATGGTGAGATCAATTTGGTCGCCGCGACAGCCCTCTTGGGTGGGCCATTGCCAGTTGTTGCCGGTGATATTGAAATTGGCGTCCGCGCCGGTGGCAACGGATCCGGAAAAGGCGATCGCCCCGTTAAAGTCTCCGGTGACCTGACTCAAGGGCGGCACCGGCAGCGCTTTACAATCGCGCTGGGTCTCTTGGGCGAGTAGCGCCTGAATTTCATTGAGCTTATACAGCTGATCCAAAACCGTAAAGTCAGAGGTTGTCAGGTCCAGCTCACCCAGATCGGAGGCGCGACCGGGGTGAGGCGGTTTCAAGGTGGCGGCCCAGATACTCAGGGCATCAAAATCCGTGAGGCGCAACAGTCGCAGCACCTGTTCCAACCGTCCGTCGTCCACCTGAAGCTCCCCGTCAAATTTGGGGTCGTCCTGAAGCACCAGATCCGCCCGCAGTCCGTAGGTGGCCTCTCCCTGACGAAGCTGGGTATCCCAAATGGCAATTTTGTTGGTGCGAAAGCCGCTGTAGGCAATGTTCCCGGCGGCGCGATCGCCCCATACCGTCTGCAATCCTGGGTTATCCACGCTGAACTGGGCTTGGGCTTGACCGTCTCCCAGGCGAAAAGTGCCCTTAGCGGTAGCCAGTCCTCGCGGCGTACCAAATCCAGCCGTGAGGGACGGGGGAAGAGGGAAGCGCTCTAGGGGCAGATTAGCAACGAAAAAGTCTAGGATCTCGGCAGTTTTTAACTGACCAGAGGCGATCGCCCCGTCCCAGTTAATTTCAAATTGGCGCGGCAGAAACTCGGAATTTAGGGACACAAAAATGCGATCGCGCTCCCCCGTCAAATCCGCCGTCAGTCCCTGGGTCAGACCACCACTCACCGGTCCCGCCAAGGTGCTTTCAAAGGGAGAGTCCAGGACCTCCAAGCCCTTGAGCTGCAAATTTCCCGCCAGGGCCAAATTCTCCAAAGTCCCATAAACTCGACCCTGAAACGCACCATTGCCCAGCAGCAGCGGTCGCTCCTGACGGATTTCTTCTACGGTGGGCGGCAGGGCGATCGGCGACAAATCCGGCAGGGGGCGCAAATCCACGTTAGACACGTTAACCGCTAAATCCACGGAACCAATATTGAGCGTGCCGCCGTTGAATGCCGCATTAATGCGTCCCTGAGCCCATAGCCCTTCCCCTTGTACCCGATCCACCGCCACCCCCGCCCCATCCCAGCGGGCGGCAACGGTCACCGGCAGCCGCTGGTTTAAATAATCCTGCTGGGGACGGGTTAGTAATGTGCCCGGCTCTCCCGGCAACAGGGAGCCCTTGACCTGAGCGCGGACGGGGGTTAAATCTAGCGCCGTCAAGGCATCCACCGGTCCTGCAGCCGTTACCGTTCCGGTCCATCGCCCGGTCCCTTGGGGAGCCAGGCGCGCCAGCTGAATATTTTGGCTTTGAACGGTAGCCTGCCATCGCCCCCCTCCTAGATTGGCCGCCGCGTTGACCGTGCCCCCCGCAAATCGAGTCAGATTGGTGGAGACGGTGGCGCGAATTTGGTTCAGGTCTCCCGACAGATCGCCGCTGGCTTTCGCATTGGCGCTGAGGGTGCCACCGTAGCGAGGAAGCACCGTGGTGAGCTGGGCGTTTTGCACCTGGGCGGTTCCCTGCCACCGGTCCCCGCGCAGGGTTCCATTAGCGGCGATCGCGCCCCCTGCCCAACCGGTGCGCACCTTAGCAGACAAGGCCAACACCTCCCCTAGCTCGCCGGATAGTTGCGCTCGCCCCGCCAAGTCACCCTTCACCTGCCGCCGCACATCTTCCGGCAGCAACGAGGCAAACCGCTGCAGACGAATCCCGGTCCAATTCACCCGACTGGCAAAATTCCTGTCGCTACCGCCGCCGGTGAGATTGATATTGCCCCCTAACGCGGAAAACTGTCCTTGGGTTTGCCAGTTCTCTAACGACCCCGCCACCGACAGTTGTCCCGACAGCAACCCTAGCCCCACCGTTGTGGGCGCACCGTAAGCCCGTGCCAGGTTGTTTAGATTGAGCGCTCGCAACGCCAAGCGCCCTTGAATATCGCCAATCTCCATCGTCTCTAGCTGATTGCGATCGCGCAGCAGAACCGTGGCATCGCCGGTAATTTCACCTCCGGTCGCCGGCACAATCCGCAAATTTTCCAGGGTAGCCTCTATGGGAAATACCGCCGCCAACCGCTCCGGTAGCTGATCCAAACGCCGATTAACGGACCCACACACCGACGGGGCCAACCCCGGACCCCCACCGTCCCGGGACAAAAGCGAGACCACCGCTGCGATCGCGCCAAACACCCTGCCTCAACGGTTTCAATCGCCACCTGATCCACTTGAAACGGTCCCAAAGTATTAACCCGCCCCGTCAGGGTTGGATTATCAATGGTGCCCGTCAGGGTAGCCTCCGCCGCTACCAATCCTTCTAGGGCGATCGGCAGCTCCAGCCCAAAGGTGTCCTGCAACTCCCCCAGCCCCACATCTGGGGCGTTTACCGTTAAATCAAACGCTGACTCCAGCTCACTGCCCTGGGGATCCGTTAGGGACAGGCGACTATTGGCCAAATCCACTGTGCCCGCCACCTGGGCCGACACATCCCCATAGCGCATTCGCCACTGATCAATATCCACTTCCTGCTCAGCGAAGCGAAACGTCCCCTCAGTCACCCGCAGCGATCGCGGCAGCAGCCCCCCATCCACCTGTAAGTCTTTAACTTGTGCCGCTCCCTGGAGGGCGGGCCACGCCCCATCAATGGAATAGTCTATCGACACATTCCCCGACGCCTGCCCCGATCGCACCCAAATCGGTCCTGGCGCTAACTGGGCGATCGCCTCCAGCGGCAAATCCGCCCCGTGTGCGCTGGCTTTCACTCGCTGCTGCTCCGCCCGAAACTCTCCCCTCGCCGCCAGAGGGCTCGTCGTCCCCGCCACATCCAACGTCGCTGTTGTATTAAAGAGAATCTGCTGCGGCGCACCGTCCTGCCAATTTTGCAATGTTGCCGCCGCCTCTGCCCCCACAAGGGTCAATGGCACCACGGGTTCATTGGGCTCAGCGCCTCCGGTCCCTGCCCCATCAAATCGATCAAACGCCGCTGGAATCACCTTGACGTTAGCGTTGTAAGCCTTAACGCTCGCCACCTGGATTTCAACGGGACCCGGTCCCTCATCCTCACTGGCTGCCAGGGTCAAATCCACCAGGGAACCGTCTTCCCCCTGGGCCACGTAAACCGTGGCATCGCGAAATTCCAGGTGAATTGGAATAATGCGATCGCCCAACAGGTTCGCCGGGTTAAGAATCTCCCATAAATTCCAGCGAGCAATCACCTCCTGCACCTGAGCAGAATCGGGATCCTCCGCCCGAGGCAGCACCTGCGACTTGCCGATCCTAATATTCGTCAGCCCCACCGACTCCACCGGTCCCACCTCCACCGGTCGCAGCAGCAAGTCGCTCAAAATCTCCGACACAAATCCCGGTAGCTGATAATGCACCCAATACCATCCAAAGCCAGCCCCCCCTGCCACGATCGCCGTGGTGCCCAATGCCGCCCCGTAAAGCCCATACTTTAGCCACTTGGGACGAGGCGATCGCCGGGAGGATTGCCCTTTATTATTTGACCCTGTCGTCGAGGTTGAGGGGTCAGGATTAGGGGTGGGATCCGTAGGAGAGGTCTTATGTTACCGGCGATCGCACAGCTACCAACACACACAATGCGATCACGAAAACAGCG
>CALCTI010000095.1 GCA_937894105.1 uncultured cyanobacterium | reverse complement strand
GGGCATCGGGTAGGGTTCCCGGGTCCACCTTGGGCATGATGATGGAAATGGTGCTGTCGGTGGTAGTGATTGTAGGGCGATCGCCATGAACCGCCACCGGCAACGGCATAATCCGTGTAAATCCCAAGACAGGCGGAGCGGGGAAGCCAGGGCGAACACTTGCAGCCCCACTGACCTCACCGGCGACGCTCAACACTTGATCTTTTACTTCTACCTTGACGGACTCTTCCTGTAAGCCTGGTAAGGTTAGGGACACAATAATCGCCGTTTCCGAGTCGCGCAGTACGTCCCCTTGGGGAGCCGCCGCATCGGGAAAGCCAAAACCTTGAGAGGCTCCCCCGTCTTGCATTTGCTGCATTTGCTGCTGCATCTGTTCTTGGATTTTCCCAGCCACTGCCATCACTTGCTCCATCATGGCCGATGCCTGACGCTGAGCAACTTCCCGGTTGAACTCTTGGGTCCAATTATTGGCAGGATTTGAATGATTAGCGGCGCTATTGTTATTAGAATTACTATCAGAATTGTTATTGAAGCGATCGCCAGAAAAGTCAGCGTTATTACCGTTAATTGCCATCTTAATTATCCTTTTACTTCCGATTTGGCTTGAATTAGATCGAACAAGATTTAAACTTAAACGCGCTTTTTCTTTGCGCTTTTGTTTGCGTCTTTGCTTTGCGTTCGATGAATTTATCTTCGCGCCAATTTCCCAATCCAAAGCCGAGACAACCGACGGAAATAGGTTGGGTTTTCTACCCCCAGAGGGCAAGCCGTAACTAAGGTTCGGCTCTCAACACCCTCACGACCAATCACTCAATTGATGGCAAAACTGTGGGGAGACTGAAGGAGAGATTGAGGGAAACTTGAGGGGATAACTCACTCCTTAATTGTGCTTTCAGAAGCGGCTTGCGATCGCTGCCAAGCCTTCATTTCTTCTTTGATAAATCGGTTAATTAAATCTCGATAAACACATTCCACAATATCTGGATTGATCCCTTCCACTTCGGCCCATTGGCTGCGATCGCTCAGCATCGTTTGAAAGCGCTTGGCAAACTGATCCCTATCTTCTCTGTTTTGAACTTTCAACGCCACTTTAACGTAGCTAAGGCGCTTGCCTAAAAGTTGAATAATTTGATGGTCCAAATGGTCGATTTCGTCGCGAATTTCGTTGATATCGTCACATTGCTCGGGAAGTTTCATGGCAGAAGGCAGTAGGGCAGATGCTCTTAATGACTCTAACCTCTCGAGCCAAAGCAATTAACCATGCGTTAAGACCAGTCAATCAAGCGGTGCCTTTAAATAATCCCTGGGGACGGATTAGAAGGACAACAATAACCATGAGCAGTGCGACGGCTAGTTTGTATTCTGTGGGGAGCCAGTAGGTGCTGACTTCTTGGGCCAGCCCGACGATGAGGGAGCCCGCGATCGCTCCGTAGGGATTGCCAATGCCGCCAAGAATGACCGCCGCAAACATGGGTAAAATCAAAAACCAGCCCATATTGGGACGCACCGCTTCTAGCAGCCCATACATACCACCG
Organism: uncultured cyanobacterium; assembly: GCA_937894105.1. Taxonomy (GTDB): domain Bacteria; phylum Cyanobacteriota; class Cyanobacteriia; order CACIAM-69d; family CACIAM-69d; genus CALGDE01. The sequence goes on along the minus strand of CALCTI010000095.1, from coordinate 3,307 downwards.
CCTAACGCCGTCAGTCCCGCGGCAATCACCCAGGTCCAAATCACTACCCGGTTCACGTTGATGCCGGTGACCAATGCCAGGTCAGTGTTATCGGCCACCGCTCGCATGGCTTTACCAATTTTGGTTTTTTGCAATAGGAAGTGTAGGGCCGCCGTGGCGATCGCCGTAAGCATCACCACCACTAAACTGTAGGCCTTGACTTTTAGCCCCCAAAAATCCAGCGCCGGTTGCACGGGCAAATCGTAGGTTTGGTCGCCGCTACCCGATACAAATATATGTCCGTTTCGGTTTTATTGGGCGAGGACGATGTTTATAATGATGAGCGTGGTGGAGTCAGCCCGGCGATCGCGCATGGGGGACCAAATCAGCTTTTCCGTCACCAGTGCCGCTAGGATCGTGCCCCCTATCGCCAGGGCGATCGCCAGCCAAATATTTAGCCCCATGGAGTTGCCCAACAGCGCCAAATACGCCCCTAGGGTTAACAGATCACCGTGGGCAAAATTTGATAAGCGCAGGATTCCGCATGTGAGGGTCAACCCCACTGAAGCGAGGGCAATAATGCAACCGAGGGCAATCCCATTCACGACTAATTGTGCCAGTTGCAAATCGATCATTCACTTCTCCCCTGCCAAGCGCGGGTGCTATACCGTATGTAGTCTACCTGAACAGGAAAAATTCAATGACCCTCCAACTTAAGGTTTCATCTATAGTCTGCTCTGGCTGTGTGGATAAAATTGTCGCCGCAGTGCAAGGCATCGACTCGGCTGCTACGGTGACGGGCGATCTGGAGACCAAAGTTATGACCGTGGAAACTAGCGCCGATGAGGAGGCAGTGAAAGCAGCCATCACCGACGCTGGGCATTTGGTGGAGTAGGAAAGGGGCTAAGACATGACAGGCAGGCAGTGGGGATTAAGCATTGCGGTGGGGCTGTGGCTGGGAACGGGGGCGATCGCCCAGGGCTCGGCGCTTGGGTCAGAAACACTAGTGGCGGCAAATACAGCGGCAAACACAGCGGCATACACGACAGATGCAGAACAGGCTGCAATATCAGGGGTTATGGAAGTTGCTCAAGGTCAGTCTACACAGGTGTTTCAAGGGAGTCGCCTGCGGTTAAACGGTCGCAATGTAAGCTCCCCGTGGGTGCAGTGGACCCGTAACGGCCGCACCCATATTGGCATTGGTGATGGGGTGCTGGTGCGGCAGTTTGGGGTGGATTTGGAAGATGGCGATCGCGCGGATATACAGGCGGTGCGCTGGTTTAGCGAAGCTCCGCTACCGTTGCCGGTGTTGCATTATCAAAACACCCGGTATTTAGGAATTGGGGCACTGGCCCAGGGGGGCGGCTGGACCGTGAGCCCCAACGGCGACACCTTGGATATTTCCTGGGAACCGGCGCAAATTGTGGATTTTCGATCCCTGGTGCAAGGAGACCGGCGGCGCTATGTGCTGGAGCTGGATCGTCCGGTGCCTTTCCAGGTAAGCCCGGTCCCCGGCGAGTTGACATTGGGTGTGGCCGCCGATTTAAACTTGCCCGACCCGCTGCCCTCGCCCGGAAGCGCTGAAACAGGGCAATCTGCCGCTCCCTTTCTTCCCATAACCTCTGACCTGTCTGCGCCGCTGGTTACTGCTCCCGGTCGCACGGTGATTCGCTTTCCCACCGCCAGCCGCGCCTGGTTGCCCCAGCCCTTTACCTTGCTGGGTCCCAATCGCATTGTTGTGGAAGCGGGTCCAGATACTTTGGCGCGGCGATCGCTCCAGTGGGCCCCCGGCGTACGCTGGCAACAGGATTTTTTGCGGCTGGGCAACGACCAGTTTCCCGTTACCTGGGTGGAGGTAGATCCCAGAGCCCCTGAGGTGGATATTGTGCCCATTCCCGCGTTGAATGACACCCGCACTGGCATTGCTTCCGTGTGGGATACGGCTCGGCGGAATCAGGTGGCGATCGCGGTCAATGGTGGTTATTTTAATCGCAATAACAAGCTGCCCCTGGGAGCCATGCGGCGGGACGGGCAGTGGCTGTCGGGTCCTATTTTGAATCGAGGGGCGATCGCCTGGAATGACGCCGGGGAGTTTGCCTTTGGGCGATTGGCGCTCAATGAATCGGTGACGACAAACGGTAAAGCGTGGCCGGTGATTAGTCTCAATAGCGGCTACGTAAAGGCTGGCATTGCCCGCTATGACCGCAACTGGGGACCGAACTACGTCACCATGACCAACAACGAAGTGGGCATTGTGGTGGAGTCCGGCGCGGGGGGCGATCGCGTGGTGCAGCAAACTCCGGTGGCATCTCCCGGCGGTACCCTTCCCATTCCTGCCAATGGCTATTTACTGGTGACGCGATCGTTCCAAACCGCCGCCAATGCCCTTCCCGTGGGTACCACCCTGACCCTCGATCAACAAACCACCCCCGCCAATTTCAACCGCTTTCCTAATATTGTCGCCGCCGGCCCCCTGCTGATTTCCAACGGGCAGGTGGTGTTGAACGCTGCTGGGGAAGGCTTTAGCGCCGCATTTATTCGGGAGCGGGCGGCGAGGAGTGCGATCGCCCAGCGGTCCGACGGCAAAATTATTATCGTCGCCGTCCACAATCGCAAAGGGGGACGCGGTCCATCCCTATCGGAAATGGCACAGCTTTTGCAATCCATGGGAGCCGTTAGCGCCCTCAACCTAGACGGCGGCAGTTCCACCACCCTATACGTAGGTGGCCAAACCCTAGATCGCCCCTCCCGCACCTCCGCCCGAGTCCACGGCATCATCGGCATTTTCTTAAATGTGCCCTTTTAACCCAAAAGCCCCCTTGTTCAGGGGGACGCCAGAGGGAAGTTGCTGGCTTAATTGAATGTCAGATTGAATGTCAGATTGAATATCAGGTTAAATATCAGAGCCGAAAAACTGATTGCCGTCGCCGGGTAAAGGGTAGTACTGGGTGGTGCGGCTGCTGGCGACACACTGGCGAGACTGGCTGGCTTTTTGACCCGTATGTTGGCTTTCCAGGTCGATCGCGATCGCCTCAAACTGCACTTCCAGTAACCCCGGCGGCACCGTCACCGAAATGCGACTCTCCACCCGCCCGCGACCGTTGGGGGTCGGGTCCAGAATCCAGCGCGGCGGCTCTAATAATTGGCGCGTTTGCCGATCCTGATACCAAAATTTCAAGCCAATACGCCGCCCAGGCACCTCGTTCACCTGCAAGTGGATCGACACCGCCTTGCCACACACCACTGGCTCCGTGGGCAAAGTCAAAATGGGCGTGGGAATAGACGGCAGCGGGGCCGCCACTGGCGAGTGAGTTGGATTTCGCTGGCT
>CALCTI010000094.1 GCA_937894105.1 uncultured cyanobacterium | reverse complement strand
ACTAAAAACCAACAGCTCCATTGAAATCACCCCTGCAAAAATCCGTGCCGGTAACAGCACCAGTTCGACCCACACCAGTCCCCCCACCCAGACTAATATCGTTACCCGACTGCCCGATGGGGTGAGAATTGACGGTTGGCAGCCATTAAAGGCCGCTGGCGCTCCCATGGTGGAGAAAAGTCCCAACTTACAGTACACGGCAATTTCGTCCCTGCCTAACGGGAAAATGGGGATCGCCCGTAATGCTAAGGCGTTGCAGGATCAGTGGTTGCGGGCGGACGAGCGAGGCGGCAAAACGCGGGCAGACCAGGAACAAACGATCGCCCGACTACAGGAACTGGTAAAAATCGCCAAGGCTCTGACTCTGGCAGAATCGAGCGAGGCAATTTTTCTACAGGTGCAGCAGGTGGTGTTCCGCTACCTAACCCATATTCAGCGCATTGCCCTGCTGGTAGATATTGATGGATCCCAGCGGCTGCGGCTCCTTAATGCGGGGGCGCGAGATGATTCGCGATCGCACGACCTCACCGTAGACGCCAGCTGGATTGGACGCAGCGTATGCAATAAAGTATTTCGCGAGCAAATCGCCATCCAAATTGCCGACGCCCAAAATGAACAGGAATATGGGCAAGAGCAAAGTATGCTCCAAAAAGGTATCCGCAGTGCTATGGCAGTGCCCCTGTGGGATGAGGACAAGGTGGTGGGGGTGCTCTACGCCGATGCGAATTTGTCCTCCCAGGCATGGATTCAGGAAGGGGAAGAAGACTTAAGCTTTTTTTCGGCGTTAGCCAATTTGGTGGCCGCCAGCGTTCAACGGTGGTTATTGAGCCGCAAGTTAAAGCGAGAGGAGCAGCTTTGCCAAAAATTAGGACGCTACCATTCCCCCAGCGTTGTGCAACAAAAGAAGGCGGCAGGGCAAATAGAAAAAGCGCGAATTCCTCCCAAGGATGCCTATATCACCTTGGTCTTTGCCGATATTGTGGGATTTACGTCGTTATCGGAGCGTCTCAACCCAGTCAGTGTAGCTAATTTGCTCAACAATTTTTTTGAGGAAATGCTGACGGAAATTTTTGACCTGGGGGGCACCTTAGACAAATTTATTGGCGACTGTATTATGGCGTTTTTCGGTGCGCCGGAGCCCCTGGCGGACCATGCCCTGCGAGCCACAACGGCAGCTTATCGAATGTTGCAACGACTAGATCAGCTCAATGCGGAGGGGGTGCTGGGGGAAAAGCTACAGTTGCGCATTGCCATTAATAGCGGGCGGCGTTTGTGGGGGATGTGGGCAGCTCCCAGCGCATGGAGTATACGGTACTGGGGGGGACGGTGAATTTGGCGGCGCGAATGGAGGCCATGTGTCCACCGGGGCAATGTGTGATTAGTCAGTCCACGTATAATTTATTGCCAGAGCTCAAGCGGCAGCACTGGTCGAAAATGGGCGAGCATTATTTCAAGGGGATTGAGCGGCCGGTGCCGGTTTATCAGCTTAAGCAGTTAATGGATAAGCAGGAATTGGCTGACTTGAAGAAGGGCGATCGCCCCCAACTGCTGTAATTGAGTCTGATCAAATTTAAATCCCCCAAAATCCTAGTTTCTGGCGAAATACGCACTATCTTGCCAACACTTCGCGAACGATAAGACTCAGTGCTTATTGGCTTACTCTCCCGATTTAGGAATAGCTACACCGGATTTGACATCACCACTCTCGGGCGAAGAATATCGCAATTAGTGCGCCGAGGATCGTCGTTTTCCGAGCAGTGGGAGGAATATGGGGGAATCGAGGACCATTTAAGGCCAGTATAGAGTCGCCAATATCGTGGCGTTATTATGGCGAATCTGATGCGAGGCGCTCGCAATAACCAACGCTTAGAAAATATAAACGCCATAATCGTATAAACAAAAATTGATAAGGGCTAGGGATAAATACCTGACCTTTAGCAATAGAAAAAGTGTTGAACCTGAGTCTTGGTTAACCCTGCGCGTTAACTTTAAATTGTGTGTCTGCTCTCCTAATTCCTCAGTTTCAATACTTATCGCTTCAAATTAGCTTTACTAGGGAAGGAACAGCCACAATGAGCAAAATAATCTCCACTATTTCTGTAGTTTCTGTTACTCTTTCTGCGATCGCACTGCCGCGACAGCCTGCCCGCGCTAGTGACCAAAGTCAGTGCAAAGCGGCAATACACACCATGGTGCAGGAAACCCAACAGCAGCACGGGGTCAATATCAACGAGCTAATCACCTTTGATAGCACTGCCATCGGTTACAGCTTAATCGTGGATAATGATGGCAATCAGCGAAAAATGGGCTACAGCTTTTTCCTCGAAGTCGACAATAATTCGGAAGCCTTTATTAATTCGCCGCTGATTATGAAAGGCTACGCGCAGAAAGTTGCTGATAGCTGCCGATCCCTATCAATGATTAGTTTTATTGCGTATTCCGAATCTCGCTGGAACAAAACTTCCACCAATGAAATGTTCGGCGTGGATGATGATGCTGAACTATTTAAGTTTCGGTGCGTTAGTGCCAACTCGCCCGAAGCCAACCAAACTCCAATGCCCTGGGGGGTTAGGGTTTGTCGCTAAGTTTGATTGATTTGTCGGGGATTAGTTAAGGGTTGGTTGGGGATTAGCTGAGGATTATCCAGAGAAAGCGGTCTCAACTTACATGCGATCCAGCACGTCAATGCCCAACAAAGATAGACCCAGCTTGAGGGTGCGTGCGGTTAAATCACACAACATTAGGCGGGACAGGCGATCGCCCTTTTCCGCTTGGAGCACCGGGCACTTGTCATAAAATTGGTTGAATTTTTTGCTCAGCTCGTAAAGGTACTCGCACAACCGATTGGGCAACAGCTCTTCGGCAATGGTGGCGAGCACCTCATCGAGGCGCAGGATGTGTTTTGCCAAGGTGAATTCTGGCGCTTCTTTCAGGGCGATCGCCGCCCCATCCAGCTGGGAAAAATCAATGTCTCCCTTTCGGCTAATGCTCTGAATCCGCGCAAAAGCATAGAGCAAATAGGGAGCCGTATTGCCCTGGAGAGCTAACATCTTGTCGTAGCTAAAGGCGTAATTACTGGTGCGATTTTGGCTTAGGTCAGCGTATTTTACGGCGCCAATGCCCACCTTGGTGGACACCTCATCAATAAACTCTGGCGACTCCTGCCGCTCCTCTTCTGCTAAACGTTTTTCCAGATCCGCCCGCGATCGCGCCACCGCCTCATCCAACAAATCCCGCAGCTTCGGCGTATCTCCCGACCGGGTTTTCAACTTTTTGCCATCCGCCCCCTGCACCAACCCAAAGGGCACATGGGTTAGCTCCACAGACTCGGGAAGCAAGTCCACCTTCCGCGCCACCTGGAACACCTGGGTAAAGTGGTTCGCCTGCCCCGAATCAGTCACATACAAAATCCGCTCCGCCTCGTCCTCTCGCACCCGGTAGCGAATCGCCGCCAGATCTGTTGTTGCGTAGTTATAGCCGCCGTCGGACTTTTGCACAATCAACGGCAGCGGGTCGCCCGCCTTGTCGGTAAACCCATCCAAAAAAACGCACCGTGCTCCCTGGTCCTCCACCAACAAGCCCGAGTCCTTTACCTCCGCCACGGTGTCCGCCAGCATCGGGTTATAAAACGATTCCCCCCGCTCCGTTAGCTGAACGTTTAGGCGATCGTAAATTTTCTGAAATTCCTTGCGGGACTGTTCACACAGCAGCGCCCAAGCTTTGCGGCTTTCTTCGTCGCCCCCTTGCAGCTTGACGACCCCTTCTCGCGATCGCTCCTTAAAGTCCTCATCCTCATCAAATCGTTTCTTGGCCCGCTGGTAAAACGCAACTAAATCGCCAATATCCACCGCATCGGCTTGGGTCAGCGCCTCGGGGCATTCTTCACGCAAATGGGTAATCAACATGCCAAACTGAGTGCCCCAGTCGCCCACATGGTTGAGGCGCAACACATCGTGTCCCAAAAACTCCAAAATGCGAGCGATGCCGTCGCCAATAATCGTGGACCGCAGGTGCCCCACGTGCATTTCCTTCGCAATATTGGGACTAGAAAAATCCACAATCACCCGTTGAGGCGGATCCACTGGCGCAATTCCTAGGCGATCGCTCTGCTGCATTTCCCCGAGCTGCTGGTTAAGATATGCGGTCTTTAGGGTGAAATTAATAAATCCCGGTCCGGCGATCGCAGGCGTCTCGCAAATCTCCGACACATCCAAATTGTCCAAAATTCCCTGGGCAATTTCCCGAGGCGCTTTTCCCAACCTTTTCGCCAAGGGCAGGGCGATATTCGCTTGATAATCGCCAAACTTCGGATTATTCGTAGCCGCTAACAGGGGATCCGTTCCCGATAACTCTGGGCCGAAGGCTGCCACCAAAGCCTGATCTAATTTTTGGGAGAGAAGGGCGATCGCATCTTTCATGGATCCGGAGCCACGCGTTGGGCAAATAACAGTAGAGATACTTCAGAATGTTAAAAAGCATTAGTTCGACGCAAAGCTCCCCTTAGGGAGGGGGGATCTCCTAGGATTGAGCCGCAGGAAAAGCTTAGGCAAAGGCTGAATCAACAGGGATCCTCCCTCAATCCCTCCTTATTAAGGGGGGAAGTCGCCCTGATCTTTTTTCACGCCGTCGAACGATGCCTTTAAAAAACATCCTAGAAAATAATCCAAATGGCTTAAACGGCCATTAAAAAACAGGACCAATCCCGTGAGAATGATCCTGCTTTTAGGGGGTTAAAAACTTCACCGGTATTTCTAGTTGAAATGTCAATGAAATCTAGGGAATGCACTGAAATCGGAGCGGCGGGATTTGAACCCACGACCCCTACTACCCCAAAGTAGTGCGC
>CALCTI010000093.1 GCA_937894105.1 uncultured cyanobacterium | reverse complement strand
CTCACTGCGAATATTCGCATTGTCATTTCCAATCACGCCCTGCTGAGTGCGATCGCACGTCACATTAACGTTCTTATCCCCAGCGACATTGTCACCACCGTCGCGGTTGGATTGATTGATGGTTTTGTCAGGTTCTGTCATGGGAGTGGGGCGATCGCCACCAATGCTGCAATTAAATCAATTCACCAATAAACCCAATTGTAGGCAGGGAAAAAGAGCCAGCGCACTATAATAGCTAAGCGCCAATATTAAGAACTGTATACATCCCCATGGGTTTTCCTTTGCTGTTGGGTTTGCTGGTTGGTTTGCCCCTCGCGGCGATCGCTGTTTACCTATCCACCTCTCGCCAATACGAATCCACCGACACCGTCGCCCAGTCCTACGACGATTGGACCAACGACGGCATTTTGGAATTTTATTGTGGCGAGCATATCCACCTGGGACACTACGGCAGCCCGCCGCGTCGTACGGATTTTTTACAAGCGAAGGAAGATTTTGTCCACGAAATGGTGAAGTGGGGCGGCTTAGATAAGCTGGACGCAGGCACCACCGTGCTGGACGTGGGCTGCGGCATTGGTGGCAGCAGCCGGATTTTGGCAAAAGATTACAACTTTGACGTGACCGGGGTGACCATTAGCCCCCAGCAAGTGGCTCGGGCAACGGAACTAACCCCCGACGGCGTCACAGCAAAATTTAAAGTGGACGATGCCATGGACCTGTCCTACCCCGACGCCACCTTTGACGTGGTGTGGTCCATCGAAGCCGGTCCCCATATGCCCGACAAAAGCACCTTTGCGCGGGAACTATTGCGGGTGCTGAAGCCCGGCGGCATTTTGGTGGTGGCGGACTGGAACCAGCGGGACGATCGCCAGAATCCCCTAAGCGCCTGGGAAAAACCGGTGATGAAACAGCTTTTGGACCAATGGTCCCACCCCGCCTTCTCCAGCATCGAAGGGTTTGCGGAATTGCTAGAAGAAACAGGCTACACCGAGGGCAACGTCACCACCGCCGACTGGACCCAAGAAACCCTACCCTCTTGGCTAGATTCCATTTGGCAGGGCATTGCGCGACCAGCGGGGCTGATCAAGTTTGGCGTATCTGGCTTTGTTAAATCAGCGCGGGAGGTGCCCACCCTGCTGCTAATGCGATTGGCTTTCGGAGCCGGGCTCTGTCGCTTTGGTATGTTTAAAGCGGTGCGCGGTCCTGGCGTTGAAGCGGCTTCGGATAATGCCGAGGGCGATCGCCAATCGGAAGCCGTGTCGGTATAGCGTCCGGTCTCAGCAAAATCCGGTCCCAGCGAAATTAGGAACACTATGACCCCTGCCCGCAGCATTTGCCTGGGATTTTTAATGGTAATTACAGTGGGAACAATCCTGCTAAGCTTGCCAATTTCCAGCAGCGACGGCACCTGGGTTAACCCCTTAATTGCCCTATTTACCGCCACCTCCGCCGTTTGCGTGACCGGTCTGTCGGTGGTGAATGTGGGCGACTTTTACTCCGGCTTTGGTCAACTGACCCTGGTCAGCCTAGTGCAAATTGGCGGACTCGGGTATATGACCGCCACCACTTTTTTGCTGCTGCTCTTTGGTCAGCGATTTGCCCTGCGGGAAAAGGTTGCCCTTAAGCAAACCCTGGACACGCCAGGGCTGTCCGGTGTTCGCAACTTGGTGAAATCAATTATTAGCGTCACGTTGATTTTTGAAATCACCGGCGTATTCTTATTGTTTTCAATTTTTGCCCCAGATTACGGCGTCGACAGGGGGCTTTGGCTAGCAATTTTCCACAGCATTAATTCCTTTAATAATGCCGGGTTTAGCCTATTTGACAACAGCTTTTCTGACTATGTGACCCACCCGCTTTTAAACACTTTGGTGTCCCTGCGGGTGAGCGGGGGGGCGGTGGGCTACCAGGTGATTGTGGAATTTGTGGTGTGGGTGCGCTCAGGGGTGTTGCGGCGGCTGTTGCTGCGTAAGCGAAATGCGGTGCGATCGCCTGAATTTTACCGTCGCAACAGTCGCGCCAACTTTTCTCTCAATTTCAAAACATCCTTAACCACCAGCATTGCCCTATGGGCATTGGGGCTGGTGGGGTTTTTCCTGATTGAAATTAATAATCCCAACACCTTCGGCCGATTTTCTTGGGGTGGCAAACTCCTGGCCGCCTGGTTTCAATCCATGCCCACCCGCACCGCCGGATTTAACACCGTTGACATGGCAGATTTAGGGATTCCGGCATTATTTCTAACCATCGGTCTAATGTTTGTGGGAGCCAGTCCAGGGGGCACCGGCGGCGGCATTAAGACAACCACAATTCGAATTTTAATCAGCTGCACCAAAGCGGTTCTACGCGGCAAGGAAACGGTGATTTGTTATCGACGGCAAATCCCCACGTCGCTAGTATTTAAAGCGATCGCCACCTTTGTCGGCTCCTTGGGAACAGTGCTGGCATCCACCACGGTGATGACCATTGCTGACCCCAACATTCCCTTTATTCAAGTTTTATTTGAGTGTGTATCCGCCTTCGCCACCGTGGGTTTATCCATGGGCATCACCGCCAGCCTTTCAGTGTTGTCAAAACTGGTGTTGATTGTGACCATGTATTTGGGGCGAGTGGGAGTTTTGCTGTTTATGGCGGCGATCGCCGGAGACCCCGAACGCAGCCTAGTACGCTACCCGGAAGAAAATTTGCTGGTGGGCTAGAGCATGGGCGCCGTAAAAGGCGACCCCATCCACAGGGCTTACGCACCAGTTCTGTTTAAAACGCCTGAATCCACTCTTTTACGTCATATTCAGTCCAAATATTATTTTTCCAATAGGGATCATTTTCCACCGCGGCTCGCACTTCCTCCTCAGAATTTGCCTCATAAATTCCAAACACTTTCGTATTGTCCTTTGTGGGTCACAAAGTCATTAAAAACCCCGACTCTTTTTGTGACGCCAAACCATCCAGATGAGCCTGACGATAGGGCGTGCGCTTTTCCAACGCGTCTTCACAATAGGATCCAAAAAGAATATATTTCGCCATTTTTTCTATTGCTTACTATGTCTTTTACCGCTTCAGTTTTACAGCTTTATACCGCTTAATTGACACCGCTTATATTGATACCGCTTATATTGATACCGCTTAATTAATACAGCTCAATCTATGCCGCTCAATCGGTACCGCCAAACGATGCCGCCAAACTATCGGCTAGGTCGCGACCACCCCCGTCATTGAGGGCAGTTCCTGAAGCTCCAAATATTCTAAATCCAATGTCGCCGCCGCCATCGCCAGGGATTCCACGGTCCATGGTTCAGGAATGTAAGGCAAAAATCCCAATATCGGCACGCGGGTCAACTGGGCGATCGCCTCCACCGGAGCCCACTGGCGTTGCTCTTCAGGCGATCGCGGCTCCACACAATTCAGCACAATCCCCTTCACCGCCAATTTGCACTGTCGCGCCAAAGCCATATTTGCCACCGCCTGGGAAATACACCCCAGCCGCACCGGCACCACCAAAATCGCCGGCAGCCGCCATTCCCCCACCAAATCTGCCACGGTCAGCTCCCAGGTCATAGGCGATCCCAATCCCCCAGCCGTTTCCACCAAGGTCAAGTCGTAATCCTGCTGCAATTGCAGGAGCGATCGCCACGGCATCCCCAAATCAATCTGAACCCCCTCCCGGTCTGCTGCCAACGGCGGAGCCAAGGGATCGCGAAAATAAATAGGATTTAGACTCTCGGGAGATTGGTTAAGCTGAAAGAGCGCTTGAAACTGTTCGCGATCGCCCGGTCCCGCCTGAATGGGCTTATTAATTGCCACGGTGGTATGGGCAAAGTGACGACGGCAATAGGCATACAGCGCCGCCGTTACCGCCGTTTTTCCCACCCCCGTATCCGTGCCCACAATTGCCAGCGATCGCCCCAATGGTTTCGTCAATGCTATTAACTCTTTTAGAAACAAAACTACAGCCTTAAAAGGCTAATTCTATTCTAGCGATTTTATTGAAATTCCCTAGGGAAATCGTCCTAGATAACAATAATAGAAGAAACTCTAATTTTTGCCCCGCAATTCAGTTGATCAAAGGAGACTAGATTAACTTTAAAGAGATAGTAACCAAGGATTAGAAAGCAGGGGAAAAGTTCTATGCGAACCCTTCAATCTCCCGTTTCAGCAACAGCTTTAAAAGGGGATTCCGGCGCTGATTTTGAAGATGATGTCAATGGCAATCAAGATCACTTGGTGATTGGCGATCGCACCTTTAAATCTCGCCTAATGACCGGCACTGGCAAATACCGCAACTTCGACGAAATGCGAGCCAGTGTGGACGCCAGTGGCTGTGAAATTGTCACCGTCGCCGTTCGCCGCGTCCAAACCAACGCCCCCGGTCACGAAGGGCTCGCCGACGCCCTAGACTGGTCCAAAATTTGGATGTTGCCCAATACGGCCGGGTGCAAAACCGCCGAAGAGGCGATTCGCGTGGCCCGCCTGGGGCGAGAAATGGCTAAGCTTCTCGGGCAGGAAGACAATAACTTCGTCAAGCTGGAAGTGATTCCCGACGCTAAATATTTGCTGCCCGACCCCATCGGCACATTGGAAGCGGCGGAGCAACTGGTGAAAGAAGGCTTTGCAGTGCTGCCCTATATCAACGCGGACCCCCTACTCGCCAAGCGATTGGAGGATGTGGGTTGCGCCACCGTCATGCCATTGGGCTCCCCCATCGGCTCCGGTCAAGGCATCCAAAATGCCGCCAATATTCGCATTTTCGTTGACAACGCCAAGATTCCAGTGGTGGTGGACGCGGGCATTGGCACCCCCAGCGAAGCGGCCCAGGCTATGGAGTTCGGGGCATCAGCACTGTTGATCAATACGGCGATCGCCCAAGCGAAAAACCCAGCTCAAATGGGTCGCGCCATGGGATTAGCCGCGATCGCCGGTCGCCTGGCGTACCAAGCGGGACGTATTCCGGTCAAAGCTTATGCCAGCGCCAGTTCACCTTTGACCGGAGTTGTTAACAGTTAGGGTGTGGCAAAAATCCGGACCATTTCTGAATTGAATTACGATTCAGTAGCGATCATCCTAATATTATTTGATCATTTTATTGGGGCGATCGCCAACTTTACTTATCAATATAAGATCGAATCCAAGATCGAAATACTTTGATCACCACGTTGATATTTTCAGTTGCCGCTCGCTTTAAATATTGGGGCAACACATTCGCAAGGGGCAACCGGGAAAGTACTGACTTTCGTCCTTTGCTTGACAGCTTTTATCGACAGGATCAAGGTGCTTAATCTCCAAACCTTTTTTACTGTATTGCCACAGCTCTGCCACCCCAAGAGCCGCATATATTTCAGGATGGCTGCGGGAGGTCGTATCAATCTCTAAAACCAAATCTGGAGGCGGATCAACGGCTAAATTTAAGCGTGCTTTTCCTCGCACTGCACTGGGATCCCGAAGATAAAAG
>CALCTI010000092.1 GCA_937894105.1 uncultured cyanobacterium | reverse complement strand
ACACTGTCCCCAGGACGAGACCCCGGAATTGGTTAACTATTGGGTGCGAGATTGGATTTTATGGAAAGCGGACATGCTGCCGAGGGTGCCCGAGGTGACTGAGGGCGATCGCGTCATCATCGAAACCAAGCGCCCTGACGGAGATCCCCGATGGAACGGGCGCAGGGGGACGGTGGCCCACGTAGGTCGACGAGCCATTACCATTATTCTCGATAACTTGGAAAACGACGATTCCCTGGTGGACGGAACTCGCCAGCACTTTTACCGGGAAGATATCCGCGTTTTGGAAACCCAAGACGGCCCATAAAACAATTCCCAGGACAGCCGACAGCTCCCAGAACAAAAAACACGACACCTGCTAGAGCCCACCTAAGCCAGAGGATGTCATCAACTAAATCTCAAACTCAATGGCGGTGATAATGTCAGCCCCGAGCATTTCTTATTTCGGAGTTGCAGGATTGAGAGGTGACGGTGTATCCCATGAGTGACGATAGCGGAGATACCCAAACTCCATGAAATACCCGAGCTGCCACTCCTCTCGTTTTCTGGTGCACTATTTACGGCATCGCCAAGTTCCGTTACTTATTCGTCATCCTGCCTTCCTCTTCCAACTCTGCAACCCCCTTATTTCTAAAGGGCATGCATTCCCCTCTGGGTAAGGCTTCTGGAGTATAAATGATGACACGCCCTAAACCTAAGCTTATTTTTCCTCTCGGGGCCAGTCGTTTTTAAACTCCACCGGTGACGACGACTCCGTTGCCAGAGGATCATAGTGGGATAGCAATAGCTGCTGGGCAGATCGGGCATCCACCGCCGGGGAATAAAAATATCCCTGAATATAGCGGCACCCTAGATGGTTTAACGTGCGAAGCTGTTCTGGCGTTTCCACCCCTTCAGCGATCGCATTCATCCCCAGGCTCTCCGCCATACCCAAAATTGCCCGCACAATAGCCGCCTTATTGGACTTACCCTTGAGGCGATTCACAAAAGACCGGTCAATTTTCAACACATCCAGCGGGAATCGATCCAAATAGCTTAAGGAAGAGTAGCCCGTGCCAAAATCATCCATACACAGTTGAATGGAGCGATCGTGTAGCTCGTGCAGCACCGTCATCGCCGTACTGTAATTGTCCGCCAGGGTGCTTTCGGTAATTTCAATTTTTAAGCGACGGGGATCCAGTCCCGTTTCCCCCAGCACCGCATCCACATGGTCCAGCAAATTATGCTGACTAAATTGGCGACAGGATAGATTTACCGACACCTCAAGCTGGGGATAGCGTAGCTCCGTTTGCCACAGCCGCAGCTGGTGACATGCCTGGGACAAAATCCACAGCCCCAACGGTTCAATCACCCCCGTCTCCTCGGCGATAGGAATAAACTGCCCTGGTGAAATATTGCCCAAACTGGGATGCTGCCAGCGAATTAGGGCTTCGAAGGCTCGGATGCGCCCAGTTTTTAGATCCACAATGGGCTGGTAATGCAGCTTAAAGGGGCTGTCCCGCTGGTTAAGATAACTGCCCTCCGTCAAGTCCTCTAGGCAAGACCCCTCCAGCTCGCTGACCGCCTGGCGCAGATCATTTTCCAGGTGCAAATCTGCCAACATTTGCTGGTGAATGGCTGGATCGAAGGTGGCGTTACGCGATCGCCCCATCATTTTTGCCCGACGCATAAACAGATTAGAGTCGCGCAAAATCGCATCACCGCTGCGCTTATTCACATTCCCCAGGGAAATGCCAATACTAGCGGTTACAAACACCTGCTGCTGGTTAATCATCAGGGGATCCCCCAGGTTTTGATGCACCTGTTGGGCTACCGCTTCCGCCAAGCGGCGATCGCGCACCCGAGGCAGCACAATCACAAACTCGTCCCCCCCAAAGCGCCCCACTAAACCCCCTTGGGTCTGCACACAAATGCGCAGGCGCTGGGCCACAGCGATCAACACCTGGTTCCCCGCCTGGTGCCCCATACTGCCGTTAATCACTTTGAAGCGATCCAAATCCACCCACAGTACCGCCACTCGCGCATCGTCCTGGGTGCCCTTAGCCGTCGCCGCCATGCTGTTCAGCACGTTCAAAATATAATCCCGGTTCGGCAGTCCCGTTAACGGATCGTGGAGGGCATTATGCTGCATCTGCAACTCCGCCTGTTCCCGCTGGCTCATTTCCTGCTGAAGCTGACGCACCGCCGCCTTCAACGTAAAAGTACGCTGGCGCAAAAGCTCTTCCAACTTGTGGTTGAAACGAGACAGTTGGGCATCCGTTTGATGACGGTACATGGCTCCGCCGATGCTGGCCGCCGCCGCCGATAAAATCGACTGTTCCGCCCGCAGCCACGATCGCGATTGCCCATCCCGTTCTAGTCCCAACACCCCCCACAAGTCCTCGTGCACCAGAATCGGCATTAACAGGGTTTGGGATGACGGCAGCGTTAAATGCTGTAGGGCGCCTCCCATGGCCGCCGAGGGCACCGTAGCCCCAGCGCCCTTGCACAGGCTGTCGTAATAGTCCTGAAGCACCTCGTGGTAGGACAGGTTCGTCAGCTCTAAATTTTCAATTTGAGATTCCACTTTCCCCGAGCACCACTCCCAGCGCAGATTCGCCAAAGGCATTCCTGTTACGGGATGGGGATAATTACGCAGCACATAGGCTCGAATCGCATTGGTCGTTTCTCCCAGCGTGGACAACGCTCGATTGATCGCCGCCGAGTGATCTTCAATAGATAAAAGATGCTGGGTTGCTGACGCCACTCCGTTTAACAGGCGATCGCGATAGGATACATCCGCCCGCGCCGCATCCAAAGCTGGCGAATCCACTGTTCCCTGTACCAAAACCCAAGAACAAGTGGGATCTGAATTTTGCATCGCCGAGCACTTACAAACGGCATTCACAAAATCCCCTGGCGATCGCTCCCACTGCCAAGTCTTAGTTAAATAACCTTCCTGTAGTAGCGCTTCCCGGCATACTTGAAGCTCCGAAACTTGCATCTCCAGGCACACTTGAGCTTGGCGATCCGCTTCCAGGGCCCATCCTTGGGGATGACCAATCCCAAACTGCTGCTGAGCTGCCTGGTTAGTCCATACCAACTCCTTCTGATTCAAGTCCAGAATCCAAAGGGGGGTATCTAGATGCGTAAGGGATGAGAAAAGGTTGATTCCCATGGCAATGGAGTTAGCGTCCAACATATCTATATTTATTAATACCCGACTAATACCCAGCGAATATATGATGCCGCTTGGTAAAAGCTAAATCATGAATAAGCCCCAAATCCCAAAGCTTGACGGGCAATTTCACAATCCATTCCGAACAAAAATACCCAATTTTTGCCGCAAACCTCGAGGTGTTCGACGAACAAAAATTCACGAACAATCTCAAAAAGTGAAGTTCAAGAAACGGCCCTAGAAAAAAGCCTTTTAGAAAAGCTTCTGTAATCCAAATGCGAAAGTTACCTCACCGTCACGCTATGGAACCAAGGGCACCCTATAGCTTTTCCTTGTGTTCCCCAAACTCGCACTTTGCTCTCTCTTCATTGCTCACTTAAACGCAGCCTACAACCTTTATGGATATGGCTGCCGCTTTAGGACTTTGGTTCAGGAAAGGCAAAGCGATTTTCAAAAAGAAAATATATGTCTGTAACTATATCCCGGCTACATCTTGTGAGAGCACAACAAGGGGCACCACTAAACTGCCCAATCTGTTAGGAATCACCAGCCTTCAAGACTAGCGATGACTTGCTGACTATAGCTAGGCTTGCGGATAGAAACCTAGCCAATCGCCGCAGTGACAGAATAGATGTAGCTTCTTCTTCAAGGCTTTCCCATAGACATATAAAGTGTTGTGCTGGTCATTCCCAAGTTTGCCTTGGGCAAGGGCACGTTCAAGTGCGGCGAATTTACGATACGACGGATTTAAAATAACAAATCTCAGAAAAGATTCTAAGACTTGGCAGACGTTACTCTTACTGAGATTAACCTATGCAAAGGTTTTTTCCCAGAAACGTACAATATCAGCCTTCTTAATTTAAAAAGAGTGCGCCCTTAGGAATACTGTGACAGAGCACTAGATTCCCAATGCAAAAGGGGCTCGATGGAAAGGTAAGGGAGCTGGGGGCGCCATTAATTAAATTCTGGAGCCCTTGATCAGTGGGAAGTACGCGCCCTTTTAAATGAAAAAGACTAGGAGCTGAAACCCTCGCCGCTATTGAGCTTGAGGTTTACTTGATGACAGCCCCTAATTACCATGGGCAGTTGAATAGTTTGATCTTCATATAGTCCTTCTAAGCTCCAATAGGACGCCTAGCAATGCTTTTATGTCCGCTCTATTTCAACACAAGAAGCACAAATGAGCGCTGAAGATTTAAGCTAAGTCAGCCACCCTCTGCCGTTCGCAAAGCTTTGGGGAGACCAGTAGGTGCAATCTTAGCTGTACACCATTACACTAAATGTCCCATCGGCGAATGTCCTACATCAGTAGCAATTGATCATAAATGCTTTGACTGTTTAAAGACTTTTGATTTTTGATGACTGGTTAGGAAAATTTGTTGAGGCTGCTTGGGCAGTTGTTTCTAGAACAAATGTAAGAAATTTTCCTTTCCTGATCTCCTAAAAACCAGAATTTCCTTTCTTTAGATCCAAGTTATCCTCTAGAGCGGGGGATTGATCTCTAGCTTTAGCGGAGTTTTGTGGAAGGCACGTTTTTGTCGCAAACTGCCGTTACGAAGCGATCGCGCCCACTAAGGTCACAATGCCCCTGAATATGGCCATAGTTTCTGTTTTCCTGTAGCAACTCAATAATTTCTGCCCCTTGCCCCGTCATATGTTCGACGCCCCAAATTCCCCCAGGGCATAAGTATTCAGGCGATCGCTCAATTAAATATCGAATGGGGTCTAGTCCATCTTCGCCTCCGTCTAGGGCTAGGTGGGGTTCATGGTTAACCACTTCTGGCTGTAAGGTGCGGACGGTTTCTG
Organism: uncultured cyanobacterium; assembly: GCA_937894105.1. GTDB lineage: Bacteria > Cyanobacteriota > Cyanobacteriia > CACIAM-69d > CACIAM-69d > CALGDE01. The sequence continues at coordinate 10,763 of CALCTI010000092.1, read as the reverse complement.
AGGGAATGTAGGGCGGGTTAGAAATGATCGCTGCCCAAGTTGTGGCGCCTTTTTCTACCCTATCTAGGGGATCAAACCAAAGGCCGCAGAGGAATTTCACTGTGCTCTGGAGGCTTTCGCCATTTTTCTGGGCGATCGCAATGGCTGCTTCACTGCAATCAACGCCGTAAATTTCCGCCTCAGGCAACAGTTCTGCCAGTCCTAGGGCGATCGCTCCGCTGCCGGTGCCTAAATCAGCGATTCGAATGGGCTGCGTTATTGAAGGCTGGGGAAAATGCCTTTGAATTTGCCGATAAGTCAAATCCACCAGCAGCTCCGTTTCTGGGCGAGGGATTAAAACCGCTGGAGTTACCTGTAGGTTTAAAGTGCGCCATGGGGTGGATCCAGCAAGGTATTGCACCGGCACGCGATCGCCACATCGTTGTTTCCAGCGTCGGGTGAGTTCCCCTAAATCGAACTGGCTTTTAATGGGGCGATCGCCATCACCTAAGCGCAGCGTCAGCCTGTCCACATCAGTTACCGCTAGCAAAAACCAGTCCAGTTCGCTGGGAGGAACCTGGTGATCCGCAGTGTATTTCCGCGCCCATTGATGCCATTGCCGCCACTGATGTGCGGCGATCGCCAACGGTAGGTTGTTTTTGTGAAGCCCTTCAGGCGCGCCCAAACCATTCAAAGCAAAGCCGGTCCCCATCTAAGGCACTAACGCCCCCGCCCCTTCAGTGGGGCGCTCTGCTTCTTCTTGAGCATTTTCCGAAGACTCTCGCAAACCACGCACATACTCGAGAGCCTCCCCGGAGGGGATTAGACGAATGCGCTCCACTAAATCCCCTTGGCTAGCGTCGGAAGATCGCAAAATATCAAGGATTTGGTCTAAGGTGGCGACTTCGACTTTTACGTCGTCCAAAATGCTGGCATCGGAACTGCTTCGGAACTGCTCTAAAACAGAATTTAAATCCTCTAAACGGAAGAAGAAGGGAACCACCTTGCGCCCGTCTTGTTCCAGGGTCAAGTAGCCATTGCCGTCGCTGTTTGTGGCGACGAAAAGGGGAACGCCTGGAAAACGCTGAATATTGCGATCCGGGTTTGCCTCTCGAACAATCCTCAACGCCTCCGGTATCTGGTCCGCAATGGGATAGTATTCGATTTTTGGACCATCCGGATTGTCAACGCCCCATTGGTACACGTCGCCAATGGAAGAGATAAAAATGCTAACGTTGCCTGCCTCTTCGCTATTTTCCTGGCGAATTCGCTCCATGAATTCTTCTACGTTGTCAGGATCCAGGAAGCTTAAGATGCGGGCGTCTTCGGGATTGGGGGGAGAATTGTTGTTGCTCCGATTGGGAAAGACGACGACGGGGCGCCCATCTTCGCGCAAGATGGTGAAAACTGGCACCGATTCTAGTCGCCTGCCGAATTCTTCATCCGTTAAGGCGATCGCAGGCAAACTGCCAGCACTGCCTAATACCATTAGCGCCCCGCCAGCCGTAACCGCCAGTCCCCCAAAACAACGCTTGCGCCACCGGCTCAGTCGAGAGCGAAGGTGAGTCAGGCTCCATTTACGTTGGTTGCTTGCTGAGATTTGGGCTGCCATGTGATTTACCGTTCTGGGTTTCTACCGTTTAGTCTTGCCAGTGCACAAACATCGCCAAAATTACGCTGTCAAACCTCCCAAGCTCTTCCACACCCTACATACAATGGCGTTTAGAAAATGCCCCTTAGGGGATGGCGCTTAGAGCCATTGCTGGGCGTTATGACCGTATTTGCGACTTTTAAAAAATGACTTCAAAGGTAAAGAGACTTTAGAAATACTCTCAGGCTCAAGGTCAAATATCAAGAAAATTGATAATGATGCACTGCCCTAGGGCTTCCTTCCAAAGGGGCACTCCCTAAAACAGCGCACAATCATCCTTGAACTCCCTGTTACTTCTGCGTCTTCCTTGCATCCTTATCGGGACGTCCTTATCCAGACGCCCTTCTGTGGATCATTCTTCTGTGGGTCATTCTTCTGTGGGTCACTGTAATATTTCGACCTTTGGCGATCGCCTCAGTTTCCCCGACCTAACCAGTTCGTGAACCGTCCCTGCGAAATTGGTCGGCTAACTGCGGACGCGCGGGCGATCGCCGCCAAAATTTTCATGCACTTCCAGCCCAAAGACTGCCATCTCCATAAGCGCCAGAACCTTCACGTCCGCATGGGAAACGCCCTGTGGAATGAAAAAAGTCTAAGGGATGAAATCCTTTCAGCTAAGCCTGGGATTTAGTTGACGGCAGCCCCTAAAGAATCCCGATAAAGTGCAGCGGTCCTTGACCACTGAGCAGCTCAGCAAAAAGACCCAAAAAGCCAACCATTGCCAACCGTCCATTCCACACTTCCGCCGCGGTAGTCAGCCCCCATTCCCATTTTTCCTGGGGATAAATCTTGGTGCTAGCAGGAGGGTGCATCACGGCACTTAAGGGAATACCAGGACTCTCAATTTCCTTAACCGTCATATCCGTTAAGGCATGAATAAATTGAGGATGGGAATCTAAAGCCGGTACCCGAAGGAAATTACGAATTCCTGACTCTTCCGCCAGTTCTCGATACTCCACATCAATTTCTTCCAGAGTCTCAATATGTTCAGAGACAAAGCTGATGGGCACCACCACAAGCTCTTCCACCCTTTGCTCGCCCAGTTCTTCAATGGCAACGTCCGTATAAGGCTGGAGCCATTCCACAGGACCTACCCGGCTTTGGTACGCCAATGAATGGGGATTGGAGCGCCCCAGCTTATCCATAATCATGGAGGTGCAGTCCTCGATTTCCTTTTGGTAAGGATCCCCGGCCTCCGTCACATAGCTAGCAGGAACACCGTGGGCGCTGAAAAAGACGTGGGCATTTTCCGGATCGTCAGCCTGGTCAATCTTTTTGCCAATTAGGTTCGCCATGGCTCCCAAATAGTCGGGATGGTCGTACCAAGAGGTAACAACGGAATGCTTAATCCCCTGAAGCGCTTCGTCGTTATCCCAGATTTTTTCTAACAGCCGGAAGCTAGATCCACTGGTGCTAATAGAAAACTGCGGGTAAAGGGGCAAAATAACGAGCTGATCAATATCGTCTTTTTTGATTTCCTCTACGGCTTCTTCGGTGAAAGGATGCCAATAGCGCATGCCGATGTAAACTTTGGCGTCGTAGCCGCGATCGCTCAAGGAATTCTGAAGCGCTTCCGCCTGCTCTTCTGTAATGCGTCGCAAGGGCGAGCCGCCGCCGATCACCTTGTAGCTTTCTTGGGATTTCTGGGCGCGCAGGCTAGAAATTAGCCAAGCTAGAGGCTTCTGCATCCAGGGGGCCGGTAGCCGAATAATTTCAGGATCAGCAAATAAGTTGAACAAGAAGGGACGGACATCTTCGAGTTTGTCCGGTCCGCCTAAGTTTAATAACAAAACCCCTACACGACCCATAGCCAGCCCATTTCCTAAATAAATATTGAACTTTTCCACTTGGTAGTAACTATATTAAAGCAAAGTTTTAGGAATGAGTCGCAATAATCAAAGTGTCCTCAAGAATCGCAACAGTTTTAGTTTATTTTTGTCTTGATTAGTTGCAAGTTTTTATCAAGTTTGATACCAGTTATTCGACTTGCTATTCGATTTATTTGACTTTTACCTTGGATATCCTGGCAAACTACGGTGAGAAAGCAGCGCAATGGCGACAGTATTAAGGGATCTGAGCTACCGATACCAGTGGCTTTATGACGGGGTGTCTCGGTTGGCGACGCTGGCGGTGGGGGGCGAAGATCGGTTTCGTCAGTTACCCATGGTGGGGGTGTCGGACGCGCCGGGGCTGCGGGTTTTGGATTTGTGTTGTGGTAGTGGGCAAACTACGGCGTACTGGGTGGCGCGAGGGGCGGCGGTCACTGGGTTGGATGCGTCGCCGCGATCGCTGGCTCGAGCGAAGGTTAATGTGCCAGGGGCAGAATACGTACAGGGGTTTGCGGAGGAGATGCCCCTTTTTGATAATGATTTTCAAGTAGTTCACACCAGCGCGGCCTTGCACGAAATGACATCGGACCAGTTGCGGCAAATTTTGCAGGAGGCGCTGCGGGTGTTGGAGCCGGGGGGAGTGTTTACAACGGTAGATTTTCATCGCCCGGACCCCAGTGTGATGGGGCGGCTGATGTGGCCGGGGTTGATGACGTTTATGGCTCTGTTTGAAACGGAAACGTCCTGGGCGTTTATTGATGTGGATTTGGTGGAGCTGTGTCGGTCCGTGGGGTTTAAATCTTCGGAACTGCGACGCTACGCCGGGGGGAGTGTGCAGGTGGTGCAGGCGATCGCTTAAGCAGGACTTATCCCAATTCTCTAAATTAAAGCGACATTTGAAACCCTTGAAAGTTAGTTGTGGCGGGTATCTGACATCTCTCCAGATTGAAGAATTGGTATTACGCAAAATCCTAGTGTCCCTCACCCTAAATCTCTCTCCCTGGGGAGAGGGACTTCAGAAAAGCGTTTTAAGACCCGAGTCCTGTTAAGGTGAGTCGCTTGAATTAAGATGAGCCGCTTGGATAAGGTGAGCCGTTTGAATATTGAATCAGTCTTGAAATCTCCCAAATAGCGACAGGGGTACGATGAAATAAACAGGCGATCTGTGCCCGCACCAAATTCCCAATGACTGAGCCCATTCCCGACGTTGTTACTACAGTTGCTGCTGATGTGGCGATCGCCCCAGAAACCCAGCAGTTAATGACCCTGTGGCTCCACGGCAAAAGCCGCCATACCCGTCGCTACTATCGCCGGGACGCGGAGCGATTTTTACACTTTGCGGACGCGCCCTTGGACACATTGGACGCCATTGACGTGCAGCGATTTTTTGACGATTTGGAGCGGAATCGCCTGGCTCCCAGCAGTTTGGGGCGCACCATTGCCGCCATTAAATCGTTTTTGAAATTTGCCCATCAAATGGGGGCGCATTCCAACAATATTGGAGCCGCCTTCAAAGTGCCCAGTACTAAGGACACCTTATCGGAGCGGATTTTGACCCGTGAAGAGGTGCTGGCACTGATCGATCATGCCTCTAGCGATCGCAATCGGGTGATGCTGCGGATGTTGTACTCTTGCGGGCTGCGGGTTAGTGAACTGTGTGGGTTGCAATGGCGAGATTTGCGATCGCGCCAAGACGGTGGCCAGGTCACCATTTACGGCAAAGGCAACAAAACCCGCGTGGTACTTATTCCCGCTAGCGTTTGGCACGATTTACAAGCTCTCAAGGAAAAACGCCCCACGCTCCCCACACGCACCACCCCTGTCTTTCCCAGTCAAAAGGGCGGCGGTGCTCTGGACCCGTCTCAAATTATGCGAATCGTGCGCCAGGCAGCCCGCAAAGCCGGCCTCGACGCCAACATTTCCCCCCACTGGCTCCGTCACGCCCACGCCAGCCATTCTTTAGATCGAGGGGCTCCAATCCACCTGGTGCAAAACACCCTCGGTCACTCCAGCGTCGCCACCACCGGACGCTATCTTCACGCCCGCCCCCAAGACAGCTCCTCTAAATATTTGGACCTGTAAATAAGCTGGACCAGTAAAAAATAGAGCTTGTAAAAAAATTAAATCTGTGGAAACCCTCAGTTCAGAACCCTCAGTTCAGAACCCTCAGTTCAGAACCCTTAATTCAGGCTGAGTTCGTAGTCGGCATAGCCCCCATCAAAGGTTCCTACCCACACTTCATAACGCCCAGCGGACGGGGAATTAATGGTGACGGCGGCGTCCTTATTGGTGGCGCTAATATCGTCGCCACAGAGCCACTGCCCTTCAGGGGTTTTGATCGCCAAGGTGGTATCAACGTCTGAGCCGAAGCTGTTAACGGTGATGGTTAAGCTATTGGACGCGGCGTCTAAATCCAAATGATGATTAGCTTCCAGGGAGGCAAATCCCAGGCAGCTTTTACTGGGACGCCCTGCGCCTGCGGGAACGATCGCCCGAGGAATTGCCACCCGTCCTCCAGCGGTACCTGCCACAGACAGGGGCAGCGTATTGGGAGCAACGGAAAGAATTTGCTCCATCGCGATCGCCATGGGCGCACCGAGGACAGCACCCGTCAGCAAAGCGACGGGGGTGAGGGCGATCACCAATGTTTTTGCGGTTTTTCGGGCAAATATCTTTAAAGTCATAAGAGAGGAGGAATTTTGATGGCGGATCACGCTGTTAAATTCACCCTAGCTTGACTGCCCTCCGTCGGGGCGATCGCTGTAGAGGTTTACAGAGTGGCTGTGGTTCTTATTGTTGTGGTGTTAGCGCTGCTGTTGTTGCTGAACGTGGTGTTTAACGTTGTTTTTGTCTTTATTCCCGAGGCGCTGTTCCATTCGCTGTTGCCCCTGTGGCAGTGGTTGGCGATCGCCTTAGTTGCCAGCGCCCTAGCCTGGGGATTAGCAAAATCTTGAATTTTGCTGTTGTTCTTCGACTATTTTGCTTCGACTATTTTGCTTTGACCACTTTGCTCTAATTACTTTTACTTGGGCTATCTTGCTGCGGCTGCTTTTCTTTGGTTACTTTTCAGGAAGCCCTTCAGGGGGCACAAGCTTGGGAATATGCCCCCATTTTCCGGTCATCACCCGAATCGCAATTTGTTTAATCGGCGCAACCCGCTGCATGGCGAATAATCCCAGTCGTCGCACCGCCATCACCGGCAGCCACTGATTGGAAAAGGCCCGGTCCAAAATATCCGTAAAGCCTAGGATTAACCAATTCCCCCACCGTCGTTGGCGATCGTAGGGGCGCAAGGTTTCGACGGCTCCAATATCGTCGCCCCGCCCGTAGGCCGCCACCAACACTTCCGCTAACGCCGCCCCGTCACGAATGCCCAGGTTCAACCCCTGGCCTCCCACGGGATGGCAATTATGGGCCGCTTCTCCCACCAGAGCCAATCTAGGGGCAACATATTGCTTCGACTGCATTAGCTGCACCGGGAATAACCGGCGATCGCCCACCAACTCCAGCGCTCCCAACTGATCTCCAAACCGCTTCGACAGCTCTTGCAAAAACGCCTGATCATCAAGCTTCATCATCGTTTCGGCTTCTGCATGGGGCGCTGTCCACACCACACGGCAGGTATCCCGCAACGGCAGAATGGCAAAAGGTCCACTCGTTTGAAACCGCTCAAAAGCCGTGTTGTTGTGATGCTTCTCAGGGCGTACCACCGCGACGATGCACGACTGCCAATACTTCCAGCCCCTAGTGGGAATATCAGCTCCCTTTCGCAGGGGCGATCGCGCCCCATCCGCCCCAATCACCAATTTTGCCCGCACCTGTGGAGGCACCTCAACGGCATCGTCCCCAGGTTCCACGGACACATATGCCCAACGGTCGTCGTAGGTTACATCTTGGGCGATCGCCGGACCAATCCAATCCACATCGGGAGCCGCCTCCACCGCCCCCTGGAGCACCTTCACCAACACCGTATGTTCTGCCACATAGCCCAGATCCTCAGTTTCTCCCGCATCCGCCGGTTCAAAGGTCACCACATCCGGCCAGTCACAGTCGGACAGTCGAATATGGTGAAAGGGCTCCACCGCAGGACGCACCTGATCCCACAGCCCCAACCCCTTGAAAATCCGGGCGGAGGTCAGGGAAAAGGCATAGGCTTGTGATCGCCGATGGACTGAACTGCGCGGCGATGATTCCAGCACCGCCACCGTCAAACCAGATCCTCGCAGCCCGCAAGCCACCGTTAACCCCACAATGCCGCCCCCCACAACCACCACGTCGTAGGTGGCGATCGACAGGTTCGAAGCTAAATCTGAGGAAATAGACGCAGGAGAAGGCTGGGTCAGCATAAAGGAGAAACGGGGAAGAAATTTAAAAGGCGACTTTAAAAGGCCACAGTAAAAGCCAAAGTTTAAAAAACGGGACAAATGCAACCGTTCTGGGATGCTTCATTGATTAACCTCCAGAAGCCCTATGCAGTGGGGAGCATAAGCTCTTCAAAGACAAAAAATCTTAAGAGCTGAAACCCTTATGCTTCTTAACTTAGAGATTGAACGAATGACAGCCCCTCAATTAAAGAACCGTAAACAAATGTATCTACCGTGTTTTCATTCTGCCACGGATTTTTAATCCCATCAGCGGTTCTACCTCACTTATTGCGCCATTCAACCACTGCATTCTTACAGGCTTGACATCCAAACTTGACCTCCAGAGCATGCTGTCAGCCCAATGCCAAAAGCTTTTCCCTGAAAGGAATAGCGCCTTTTTAACTAAAAAATACTGAGGGCGAGACCCTTCGTGACTATCAGCTTTAGAAAATCAATGGATGACAAACCCTAAATGTCAACCCGGCGGCCAAGATAAATTACGCCCACCTAAAATATGGAAATGTAAATGGGGCACCGTTTGCCCTCCCTCAACGCCAATATTAGTGACGACCCGATAGCCGTTTTTAAGTCCTGCTTCGGCCGCTACTGTTCTGATTACCGTCATCAAGTGCCCCAATAGAGCCCCCTGCTCCAAGGTCGCCGTTTCTAAGCTTTCAATGCGGTCCTTGGGGATCACCAAAAGGTGCACTGGCGCTTGGGGGCTGATATCGCGAAAGGCAAGGGCTTGGTCATCTTCATAAACAATATCGGCAGGAATTTCTTTGCGAATAATTTTGCCGAAAATTGTGTCGTTTGCTGCGTTATCCACCGCCATCTCCTGACTTTTTCTTCTATAAAGGCTTTTCTCTATCGCATTTTCCTGTTGCACCTGCCACCTGTTGAGCGCTTTAGGGCCAGTATCTCCCGCCGTTTAGGTTTTGGACGACGCCTTCGATAGGTCCCAGCGGAAAATAGTCGATTGATATTGTGGCTCTTGGGGGCGGCACGCTCTCCACTTTATGGGGATCATTGTCGGTGGTTTTAATTCTTTTTTAAGCTTTTCTAAAAACTGCCCAGATGCCACTGTTTCTCCAGCTTTGGGTGCACTAATAGAACTTTGCATGGACTTGTTACAAGTGATAACATTCATTAACGTAAGTATTCTGAATGTGGGCAATCTTTCTTGAGAAGTTGTAATGATTTCTTTTTGAATTTAAAAACCCTTTGTCGCAGTTTCACGTTCTACTGAGGTCGCCCATACTGTCCTAGAAGAAAATAGCCTCAAGACGCTGCTTTAAGCCCCTAAAAGCAAGGTGGTTATTCAAGATTGTTCCAATCCTGGTGACCACTTGACTAGGGGCTGTCATCAAACAAGCATCAAAGTCCTACGCTGCAAGGTTTACAGCCCCTAATTTATTTTTTAGGCAGAGCGCAGTACTTCTGACTGTCCAAGGCTTCTTATAGGCTATTGATGACGTGCCCTAGGTTTGATTAGATTTTCCCAGCCGCGGCACCGTAATTTTTTTACATCGCCGTTCTAATGACAACTCCAGTCGCGGTGCTGTGCCTGCGCAAAATGTTTTAAAAAAATTTAGAGGTCGAAATAAACATGCAATCTGATAAGTTGAACGGAAAAATTCTGATTGTTGACGATGAGCCCGCTCTGCGACTTATTCTGACAACGCGCTTATCTTTGGCGGGCTACCAGGTGATAACGGCGGCCGATGGAGAGGAGGCGTTAGAGGTTTTCGCGAAGGAAAACCCTGACTTAATTGTCTTGGACGTGATGATGCCAAAGATGGACGGCTATGGGGTTTGCCAGGCGCTCCGCCAGGATTCCGATGTGCCCATTATTATGTTGACGGCGCTGGGGGATGTGGGCGATCGCATCACGGGTCTTCAGCTAGGGGCCGATGATTATTTAGCGAAACCGTTTTCGCCGAAGGAGCTGGAGGCGCGCATTGCCTGCGTGCTGCGGCGCGTGAAGGATCGCCGCTCTGGTTCTGACTCTGATCGTACGATGATTCAGGTGGGAACCTTGCGCATTGATACCCGCAAGCGCCAGGTGTTTCGCGAGGATCGCCGTATTCGCCTGACCCATACGGAATTTAGTTTGTTGGAGCTGTTGTTTAATCGCAACGGTGAGGCGGTGCCACGGGCGGAAATTTTGCAAACCTTGTGGGGGTATGCACCGCGAGTTCAAGCAGATATGCGGGTGGTAGATGTACATGTGGCACGGCTACGGTCCAAGCTTGAAGATGATCCCCGCAACCCTGAAGTGATTTTGACGGTGCGCGGCACTGGTTATGCGGCTCCCCGTATGGGTGAGATGGCTGATGCCATTGGCGCTTAGGGTTGGCGCTTTTAATTGAACTAATAACTGAACTAAAAGTTATTTCAAGGGGACAGAAAGTCTAACGTTAGGCGATGTTTTTTGTTGTGGTGCTCCTAAAATCCACCCTGTTTTTAGAGCCCGCTTAAGCTTGAGGAGACGGCTAACTCTTGTGCGAGAGATATGGCGCTACAGGAGCACGGTATGACTGCGATCTGCTTGTGATTGTGCCAAGGCTGGAGAATTGGCGACGTCGAAGCGGGCAGCGGGCTACGTGGTAAGGGTGGTGATCGCGGAAGGACGCGCTTTTACGGACATGGTGTTTGGGCACCAGCCCAGCGCCGTCAGCCACCATAAAATTCCATCGGCGGCGTTTTCCCAATCGGAAGTGGTAATCGGGAGATTATCCAAAGCTTTGCGCCATTGCTAATTATGAATGCCCTAAGACACACTTGAATCGCACGATGGCTCTGCACCCCTCTACAGCAAAGTAGTTTGTCACATTGCGGTAGTGTCCAGCGCTTATGGTGCAAAGTTTTAGAGACAGAAGCGAGGCGTGAGTCAGGACGTAAGTTAAGTTAGAGCTGTTGACTTGGGCGCTGTCCCCT